>JAYTAK010000479.1:0-1695 GCA_043737515.1 Candidatus Kuenenia sp.
AACCATCTCCAATGAAGGCGCATTTCCGATTGAGGAACAGGTCGTCAGCCTGATCATGAAGCAGGGCGAGCAGGTCATCACAGTCCCGAAGAGGATGAAGCTGGGGGCGGGCGAACTGGTGACGGCGGAATTTGTCGTCGAAGGTCTGAAGCCGGGGCTTTGGGCAGGCACCATTCAGCTCGATGCGGTCTCGGATGACCTGGCATTTGACAATCTGCGGCATGTGGCGGTGATGGTGGATGAACAGATTCCTGTGCTGATTGTTGACGGGCGACCGAGCGGCACACCGATTCTGGCGGGCAGCTATTTCCTGGATGCCGCTTTGCGACTTGCACCGACGGGTGAGAAGTTCGAAGGCTCGCCGTATCAGACCACCGTCGTCAGTCTCGAAGATGGTACGTCACTGCCGGATCTCAAGGCGTTCCATGTCGTTGCCTTAACCAACGTGGCGGACGTTTCAAAGTCCGATGCGGCAAAGCTGCAGTCCTTTGTCGCGGCTGGTGGCGGGCTGCTGGTGTTTTGTGGCGACAATGTGACTGAGTCGAGCTGTAAGAACCTTCAGGCCGCAGATCTGACGATTGGGAAGATTACTGGCGTGGAAATGGCGATCGATCTTCCGTGGAGGTTTGCGTCCTGGGAGGAACATCATCCGGTGCTTGAGCCATTCAATGATCCGCAGCATGGAGACCTGCGACGGCTGGCGTTTCGCGGAATTACTCGCGTGACACTGGCAGAGCAGTCAAAGGCGATTGCGTCGTTTCGCGATCAGGTTCCAGCGGTGGTGGAACGGACAGTGGGTCAGGGGCGAGTTCTCTGGTTTCTCAGTGCGTGCGACCGGCAATGGGGCGACTGGACTCGCAGTCGGCTGTTCCTGCCTTTTGTGCATCGGCTGGCCGGTCGATTGTCTGGTCTCACGGATGGTGGACCGGTGCGAGAACTCTTGATCGACAGTGATCATTCGACGACGCCGGAAACCGTTCCGGGAGTCATTGAACGAGGTCGATTCTGGGAGGTCGTGAATTGCAGTCCGCGTGAATCTGAAAGTGAGCAGTGTACCGTCGAAGGCTTTGCAGAACGGTTTGGATTGACTTTAAGCGACGGTGCATCCGCATCTGAAACGCCTCAGCCAATTGTAGCGGATGCGGGGATCGATCTTCGCCAGGATGAACTCTGGCCGTGGTGCCTGGTGATGCTGTTCGGGATCCTGTTGAGTGAATCGTTCCTTGCCAATCGAACGCTCGCGTGATGAACGACCAATGACCAATGACCATTCAGTCCACTTAAAACTGACTACTGACTACTAAAAACTGAAAACTACTGCCATGAGCACAACACTCTCTCCTTCTCGGTTTCTGCGACGATTCGATGACGTGTGGACTCGGCTGCGCCGGGTGAGTGGAATGAAAGCGGTCAGCAACGGTGTGTTGATGACGTTGCTCGGTTTCACGGCCCTGGTCGTGAGCGATTTCTCGCTCGAGCTGCCTCTGAATCTTCGACGGCTGTTGCTGGGCGCGGTGGTGCTCGGCGGTCTGTTCGTGGCATTTGGCTGGGTGTTGAGAATCATCCGCTGGTGGAGTGCCGGCAACACGGCGGCTGAGATCGAGCGCACGTTTCCTGAACTCGGGCAATCTGTGCGAACGGCGATTGAATTCGGCCGCATGAGCGAATCCGAGTTGCGCAGCGCCGGGATCGTAC
>JAYTAK010000480.1:0-4045 GCA_043737515.1 Candidatus Kuenenia sp.
CCTGAGCCACATTCACCGGATAGTGAGCGAACTCACCGGCTAGCGGAAAGTAGAAGTAATACTCGATAGCACTTGTCTTGTACGGTTCTGAGCAGCCACTACACCCACAGTCAGCAGGTTCTGCTCGAACCGTACAAGACAAGTGCTATCGAGTATTACTTCTACTTTCCGCTAGCCGGTGAGTTCGCTCACTATCCGGTGAATGTGGCTCAGGAGCAGACACTGGTGACCAGCGCCGCACCTGTCCGATTCAAAGTCGTTGAACGACCGACGACTCAGGACACGGAATCGTGGGACTACGTCTCGCAGTACGCCTCGGCCGAAGAAGTGCTGCAGTATCTGAAGACGCACAGCCTGCATCAGACGAACCTCAGCCGCATCGCCTGGCGCATGCAGGATGCGGAATTCTTCAATCAGGCGATCGATCTGCTGACCACGCAGCATGCCTTCGAACCGACGCTCTGGTCGTATGGCGTGAAGCACAATCACCGCGATGCGGTCCGGGAATTCCTGAGCCACCACGATCAGTTCGTGCAGATTTGCGGTCCCGTGCTGACCAGTCCGCTGCTGGATATTGAACCGGTGGAACGCAATCTGTTTGAATATCTTGAGTACCGTCCGCTGGTCAATGCCCGCGCTCATCAGCTCGGGGATGAACGCAAAATCCTCAACGATCGTTTTCGCGGACAATTCGCCAGCTTTACAAAGTTGCTGTCTTACGAACGTGACATCAGCGACCACGATCGGCTGACGCTGAGCGGATACCTGCTGCTGCAGGATCGGGTGACCGAGGCACTGTCGTTTTACTCGCAAATCAACGCCCACAACCTGCCGACTCGCCTGCAATATGACTACATGGCGGCCTACTGCGACTTCTTCGACGGCGAACTCGACGTGGCCCGCGCGATCGTCGAGAAGTATGCGGACTATCCGGTGGATCGGTGGCGAAACGCGTTCGCAGCCATGGCCGTGCAGGTCAAAGAAATCGACGATGCGAACAAACGAGGCGATGCTCCGGAACCCATCGATCCCGACAATCGCGATCAGTTGCTGGCACAACTGGCTGCCGGAGAATGCACGTTCGAAGTGGCCGTTGATAAGCAGGAAGTCGCACTGGATTTTCAGAATCTCGAAACGATCCAGGTCAACTACTACCTGATGGACATCGAACTGCTGTTCAGCCGCAATCCGTTCGTGCAGCAGCAGTCCGGCAACTTTGCTCACATCCATCCGAACATGACTCAGGCGTACGATCTGCCAAAGAAGAAGACACAATTCACGTTCCAGCTTCCGGCTGAACTCCGCAACCGGAACGTGCTTGTGGAAGTCGTCGGACAGGGCAAGAGCAAGCGAGCGGCCTATTACTCGAACTCACTGACGGTGCAGACGTCAGACAACTACGGACAGGTGCGAGTGATGGACGAGAAAGGTCGGAAATCGCTTTCCGGTGTCTATGTGAAAGCTTACGCAAAGATGAAAGACGGTCGCACACAGTTCTACAAAGACGGCTACACCGACCTGCGCGGCCGATTCGACTACGCATCACTAAGCACGAATGATCTCGACAACGTCGATCGCTTTGCTTTGCTCGTCATGAGCGACGATCAGGGTGCCGTCGTTCGTGAGGTTGCCCCACCGGCACGGTAGGAACGGTGAGAATAACGTGGACGTCTTCTTTTCTTACGTGAACGGCACGGAGCCATCCGGATGGCACATGCTTTTGAATTGTCGTCTTTCGCTCCGCGAAAGAAAAGCCGTTTTTGCAGAGCAAAAGGCGCACTCGCCGGCTTCCAGATGTAATCCAGGTATCGTTTAGCCCACGCCATGCCGCCAGAAAATCCGGTTAGAACTGGCGCACCAATAAGTGTCGCCTCGTGGTGGATGCTGCCAGCCTCCGAACTGACGCTGGCAGCGTCGGCCACGACAGTTATTTCTGTGCCGGTGCTTAGGGCGGATTCGCCGTCTGTCGGCATCCGGCGACAACCAAAGGAGACGACCCTATCCGACGAAGAACTGGCGTTGACGTGACCGAGCTGTGTCACCGAAATAACCTCTCCACCAATCGTAGGTACTCAGGTGACTTGGCTTTTCGCTGAGTGAATTGGCATCGACTCGTTCAAGAAACTCGCGAAAGGCGTGGTGGTTGTAGAGCCGCATGAATTCACCGAGATAGATGTCTGCAACTCGATTGTTGTTTCGAACGATCAGCATGTTCTCGTCGTTCTCGGTGGAGGATGCGTTACTGAAGTTTGCCGACCCGGCGATGACAATCGGCGAACTGGTCAGAGGATCGATCAACATGAACTTGTTGTGAATGTACCGGACATTTTTGTTCAAGCCACTGTCACGCTCGGACAGCCAGCGATCGAATTTGGAACTGGTGAGTTTCGAGCCAATGGCAAAGCGGTTCTCCTTCAACGAGCGGAGTGCATCGATCTTGCCTTCCTCTGCTGTTCTTTCCGGGCCAGCCTGCAACGGACGCGTTTTCTTCTCCATCACGGCATACCGAAGCGAAGCCGTGCTGTTTCGGTAGACGTCCTGAATGAGGTCGTTCATGCCGAAGGCGAAGGTAGCAAACAGACCATCATTCGCCTTCATTCCCAGATCGGCGTAATACTCCAACGCATCGGTTTCACTTCGTGGGCTGAAAATGGATGTGGTCCCGACTGGCGGAAGTCCAGCAGGCAGTGGCACTGTCGATGTCAGTTCTGTTCTGAGGTCGGCACTTGGCGGATCGTTGTTGAGGAGTTCCCAGTATCGAATGTACTCCGCTGCAACCGCAGATTCCTCGACCACATGTGAGACGTTGGAGTGCCCAAAAATGCCGCCCTCAGAAAAGTTGGTCCCGCCCGTGAGTACGGCTTCCGGAGCACCGTCTTTCACCCGAACAATGAACTTGTTGTGTGAAATCGCCGACTTGTTGGACTCACGTCGCACGCAAATGGAACTAATGCCGACATCGCGTACCGCCGCGTCGTTCTTCTCGCCAGGGCTGGCCTTGCGGTTGTCGAAAACGATCTTCACATCAACCCCACGTTGCTTTGCCGCCTTGAGAGCCAGTAAAACCGGTTTGTAATGAAATTCATACGCTGCCACTCTAAGCTGGTAACGGGAATCGGCTGCCGACTCGATGAATCCGATCGTCGCCTCAAATAAACCTCTCGATAGCCAGGCGAAGGCCGCGTCACCGACCTCGTCCGGTCGGCGATTTCCGAACCGCTGCGCGTACGCCTGGGAAGCTGCGACTCCGCGATTGAAGTAGACGTCGTGATTGCCGCCTTCCGGCGACTCGGTTGAAATGCGAACCTGCGTCCGTGCTTCCGACCGCAGGTCTGCGGGAGAACCGAACAACGCCTCGACGCGGTACGTGTAGTCGTGTCCCGGTTTGGCGGAGTAATCCGACCAACTGAAACCCTGAATCGGATGCTGACGGGTTGAGTAGGTTGAACCAGCAGCGAAACCCGGGTCTGTTTCCTTAAACGTCTTGATGCCCTGCATCCAGTTCGCTTCATCTTCCGTATGATCCGTTCGATGGATCGCAAAGCCCCGCAGGCCATCGCAATCTGCCTCGGCCATGTCGATACCAAGGATCACGACATATGTGCCGCTGATCGCCCGCACGGTCAGCCCGTTGTCCGTTCGCTTCTTTCGCACGACACGTACTCCTTGTTGAGTTACTTGTTCGAGAAGACTGAATTGCCAACATGATAATGAGTACAGTCAGAAACTTACAACGCCCGGGTCATCGCGGGCTGCCTTCTCCAACCGGGCGTCACGCAGTCTTCCAAATCTGGGTCGGATGGATGCGTCAATTCGCCCCTGGCAAAAAAATTCAAACTACGGGGCATTCTTGTTCCGCTGCGTTTGTCCCGCCAGGGACACCCGAAAATAGCCCACCGTTTCAACGGTGGGGTTGAGACGGCGACTCGTGATGACTGGTACGACTGCCGAACGCTGATCGCGCAGCGCGGAGCACAACCGGTTGTCGTCATTGGGTCTGTTGTAGGCCGGACCAAGCGCAGCGCCGTTCCGGCAATTGCCAGAC
>JAYTAK010000481.1:0-9265 GCA_043737515.1 Candidatus Kuenenia sp.
CATCGACGGATTGTCGGCGGCAGAACCGACAAACAATGGACTGTGAGCCGCGCCAAGATGTCCCCCGGTCCCGATGTTGGGTGCGCAGAACACGGGATCACCGACGCACTTGATGAGCCACACATAGGGAGCAATGGTCTTGTCGTTCGGTCGGACCTTGGCCAGAATTGATCCCATATATGGAGCATCCGGCGGAGCGGCGGCCTGTCCGCTCAGGCAATGATGCATGGCGTCAAAGTGGTTGCTGATATTCCCGACATGCGTCATCGAGCGGATCAGGCTGAAGTGATCCGTCAACTGAGCCATCTTTGTATGCAGTTCGTTGATCTGCATGCCGGGCACAGTGGTGGAGATCGGCTTGTACGGCCCACGAATCGTATCGGGAGCGCCGGGTTTCAGATCCCATGTGTCCAGGTGACTTGGTCCACCGCAAAGCAAAATAAAGATGCAGGATTTCTCTGCCGCACCTTTGCCCAATCCGGCCTTCTCATCGACACCGGCTGCGACCATTCCCGGCAACGCCATCGGCAGTCCGCAAATCCCTGCTGCCTGCAAAAGATTTCGGCGAGACATGACATCGGTAAATGCTTGCTGCATATCCATCGTGACTGCCCTTTGAACGAATCGATCGCAAAAAACAAAAGTCCACGTTCAACCACATCGCGAAAGTCTACGCGAATTCCATCCGGCGTCATCCTCAGGAATCGGACAACCGCTGGAATTGAAAGATACCCGGCATGCGGTGCTGTGTCAGCCTTCTTCTGTGGAGTGCGGCGACTTGTCACCGCTTTCCTTTTCATTCGGCCTCGTATTTGTCACAACTACGGAATTGTGAAGTCGTCGCAATTGCTTCCTCATGCGAGGTTGTTCTGTCCGGCAATCGATCAGTGCATTGGCCCGATTGCTGAAAAAGAAAGCGATGACAAGTCCTCGCACTCCAAAGAGCGCCATTGAAAACATCAAAGAATCGGAGCCCATGATGAATACGAACGACATGCCGACGGTCGCTGAGATCACTCGACGCAACTGGCTGGCCAGTGTTGCCGCAACCGCTGCAGCGGCGAGCATCGGGCCGTCGGCGATGGCGCAGTCGGCGACACCTGCGACACCTGTCGCCCGGAAGTCAGTGACCGCGATCTTTACGGCCTACGAAAACGGACTGCACGCTGACGTGCTGGTCGGCAAGATCCTTGAGGGCTGGAAACAGGACGGCGGCCAGGGGCCGGCATTGAATCTGGCATCAATGTATGCCGATCAATTCACTGACCGGGACATGGCCCGGGGAATGTCAAAGAAGTACAACGTGCCGCTGTTTGACTCGATCGAGAAGGCATTGACCGTCGGTGGAGACCATATTCCAGTGGATGGTGTGCTCTGCATTGGCGAACATGGCGAATACCCATGGAACGCACTGGAACAACATCTGTATCCGCGCCGACGCTTCTTCACAGAGATCACGGATACGTTTCAAAAATACGGTCGTGTGGTGCCTGTCTTCAATGACAAGAACCTCGGGCCGGAATGGGCGGATGCAAAGTGGATGTACGATCGGGCTGTGGAACTCAACGTCCCGTTCATGGCCGGTTCATCAATGGCGGTCGGCGCTAGAACGCCGGAGATCACAGTCCCGTCGGGTGCCGACATCGAAATGGCTGTTGGAGTTGGCTACTCCGGTCTGGACATCTACGGCATCCACGCCCTTGAGTTCTTTCAATGCCACGTCGAACGCCGACGTGGAGCTGAGTCCGGAGTGCGCTGGGTGCAGTGCCTCGAGGGCGAAGCGCTGTGGAAAGTACTGGATGATGGTGTAGTTTCCCAGGAACTGTTTGATGCCGCATTCGCAGCAGTTCCGCACACGCGGGAGGATGCACGTTCCGACCGTGAGGCAGCGCTGTTCCTGTTCGAGTACAACGATGGTTTTTTGGGCGCAGTCTTTATGCTCCCGGCAGTTGCGGCAGGCACATCGATCGCCCTCAAACTCAAGGGGCATCACGAGATTCTCGCCACTCGTTTTGACGAACAGCCGGAACCGAAGTATCCGCACTTCGCATGGCTGCTGAAAGGCATCGAACGCATGTTTCACACCGGTCGCCCGAGTTACCCGGTCGAACGCACCCTGCTGACCGGCGGCATTCTTGACCGGGCGCTGACGTCACGGTTTCGAAAACACGAAAAGCTGATGACTCCGGAACTGGCGATCCGCTATCAGCCAGTCGATTACCCTCACGCTCCGCAACCAAGTCTCGATTCCGATCCGAATTCAAAATGATCATGCCTGGCATCAGGCGTTTTACGTACTGCAGTCCGCTTTAATCCAGGCGGCGGGTCGTTTACACTCACCCATGATCAATTGAGTTTCTTCAACGCTGCCCCGTCTTTGCGTGTTTCATGCCGCTGATTCCCATCAACACCGATGCACCGCTTTATCATTTCCCGTATGCCACGATCGGGCTGATTGTGGTGAATACGATCTGCTTCGTGGCCACCGGTTTCGCATTGAACGAAAGGCTGCTGGAGCCGTGGCTGCTGCAGTATGGCGAAGGACTGAATCCGCTGGAGTGGATTCCCGCTGCGTTTGCTCACGGCGGCTTCATGCACTTGATCGGCAATATGTTCTTTCTGTGGGGATTTGGACTGGTTGTTGAAGGAAAGCTTGGCTGGCGCGTGTTTCTGCCGCTGTACTTTGGAATGGCTGCCGCCTGGGGCGCGGGCGTGGATGTGCTGACCCTGCACCGCACGGATGCGTATGTGCTGCGGTCGGAATTCAATGTCGAGACATTTGAAGAGTTGGAGCAACTGATTGCGGCAGAGGATGTCGATATTGACACCCGACACCTGTTGAACATCGCCAAGGGTCGTTGCCTCGGGGCCTCGGGTGTCATCTTTTCACTGATGGCGATCAGTCTGGTGTGGGCGCCGAAAAATGAAATGCACATCGTCGGTTTTCTGGTGTACCGTTTGGTGTCGTTCGACTGCTCCATTATGGTGTATGCGCTGTGGTATCTGGCCCTCAACATACTCGAACTGTTGTTGTCGCAGTTTGCAATGGGATCATCCGGTCTGCACATGGTGGGCTGCGTGATTGGCTTTGCGGTCGGCGTCGTGTTCCTCAGAATGGGATGGGTCGATTGCGAAAAGTGGGATCTGTTCTCCGTACTCAGCGGCAAGTACGGTCGCTTCGCAGAGAAGGACTGGGCAATTGGAGGCCATTCTCCGACCGGCAAGACCTATGGCGACCTGCCGCTGCCGACAGGAACAGAAGAAGATGCAGGTGGAACGGCGTCAGTCGCACGTGCTAAAAAGATTTCCAGCGGAATGAAACAGGTCAATGCGCTGATCGACAGTGGAGATGTACTCACGGCTGCCGAAGTACTGATGCAAATGCGATTGCACGAAACAGACATCTGCCCCGACCAGGCACGGATGCGAAATTTGGCGATGGGATTGCTGCAGGCTCAGGCGTTCGACGATGCCGAAATCTGGCTGCAGGAGTACATCGATCGTTATCCGGAGGACAATGCCTGGGCACGCATTCGGATGGCTCAACTGCTGCTGACACAACTGAAACGTCCCGCTGCGGCACTGCAGATGCTGAAAGGCCTGTCTCTGGATGGTGTGAACGAACAACTGCAGATTTTGGCTAAGAAAATCGTGCGAACAGCGAAGGAGCAGGTTCGCAGCGGAGTCCAGGATGAGGAACCAGAATGGTAGCCAGTGAAGCTGACCGACAATTGGTGGAACGCATTCGAGCCGGAGAAGCAGATGCATGGCAGCAGTGCATTGATCTGTATGAAGGTCGACTGCTGGCGTTCGCGCGGACTCGACTGCAGGATCGATCGGCGGCCGAAGACATCGTGCAGGAAACGTTTCTGGGATTCCTCAAGGCATTGCCGAATTATGACGATCGGACTCCGTTGGAATCCTGGTTGTTCTCGATTGCCGCCCACAAGCTGATCGATTTCATGCGACGTTCCGGTCGTCGTCCGGTTCTGCCGCTGCTGACGTCAGAATCCAAAGACGGTGCCGCGCGGGATTTAACGGGGCCGGGTCGAGCCGCCTCCAGCATGATGCGGAGCAGCGAAAGAGCCAAATCCGAAGCGACGGTGATCGAATCCTGCCTGCGGGATCTGATCCAGGACTTCAAAACCAACGGAGCCTGGGAGCGTCTGCATTGTGTGGAACTCATCTTCGTTCTCGGCTGGGCCAACAAAGACGTTGCGGTGAGACTCAACACGACCGAGCAGGCCGTGGCGAATCACAAATTCTTCGTGGTGACGAAACTCAAAGAGGCCGCCAGGTCTGCAAAAATCCAGGACAGCATGCTCCTCGATCTGGGGTTGGAATAGTGCGGAATTGAGGATATGGTGAGTCAGGAATTGTTTGGTGTACTCAACGTCTACAAGCCAATGGGTGTCACGTCGCGCGATGTTGTCAACACTGTGCAACGGTTGATTCGGCCAACGAAGTGCGGTCATGCAGGAACGCTGGACCCGATGGCGACGGGCGTATTGTTGATCGGTATCGGTCCGGCGACTCGGCTGGTCACGATGTTGCAGGACGGGGCAAAGACGTACGTTGCAGAATTCATGCTGGGGCAGACGAGTGATACCGACGACAGCACCGGTAAAGTGGACCACATGCCGACGCCGACCGTACTCCCGACTGCGGAATTCATCAATGCACGACTTCAGTCAATGACCGGCGGTGTGTCACAGGTGCCACCGAACTTCTCCGCTGTGCATGTGGATGGACAACGTGCCTACGACATGGCGCGACGCGGTGAGAAGGTGGAATTGGCTGCGAAGAACGTGGAAATTCATTCGATTCGGTTGCTGACCTGCGCATGGCCCCGTCTGGAACTCGAAATCATTTGCGGTTCCGGCACGTACATTCGTTCGATCGCTCGTGACCTTGGAAACGATCTGGGTTGCGGCGGACTGATGAGTCGCCTGGAAAGAACCCGCATCGGAGTGTTCGGCAGCAAAGAAGCGATTCCTGCCAGCGATCTGACGCTGGCAAGTATCCAGGCGGCGCTATTCCCGGCCGTAAGCATCGTGCAACATCTGCCACAGTATCACTGCACACCCGAAGACGTCGCCAGTCTGCTTTGCGGTCGCGTCCTTCGGATCGTTGAGGACCGACTGCGATCCGATCACGGACTTGTCGCCGACGAACGAGTCGCACTCACGGCTAAAGATTTCAGTGAACTGCTTGCCATCGCCGTCGTCACACCTGACCTGTGCCTGCAGCCACGAACCGTGTTCATTCGCCCATAATCTGAATCTGCCAGGAAACGCCGTCTCACTTCTTCTTTTTCTTTTTTGAAGCACCCTGCGATTTCTGGTCGGACCCTTTCTCTGTCTTCGCCTCAGCCTTGCCCGAGAAAACACGGTCCCAGCCGGAGACGAATTTCTTACTTGCTCCTGTGTGGACGGTATAGCCAGTCATCGTCAATAAACTCCGCCAGTTGAACGTCAAAAAAAATCCCCCCGAGGCGTCCTCGGGGGGAGAGTCAGAGGCTGAATCACGCCGACGCAGCAGTTGCAGTCGTTTCTTCGGCGACGGAATTATCCTCGCTGCCGTTGAAGACAAGCTGCTTCTGATCGGCGACTTCGACAAGATCGACACGAATTACATTCTGACCGTCGAACGTGCCTCGCAGCAATTCTTCAGACAGCGGATCTTCAATGAACCGTTCGACACTGCGCCGCAGCGGCCGAGCACCGTAATCCAGCCCGTCGTCCACTTCGCCCTTGTCGATGATAAAGCCGCGTGCATCGTCGCTGAGTACCAGCCGCTTGCCGCGTTCTCTGAGGCGAGCGTAAACCTTCTCCAGTTCGATATCGACAATCTTTTTCAGCTCATCGCGTGTCAGCTTGCGGAACACGACAACTTCATCCAGTCGTCCCAGGAATTCTGGTTTGAACTGTCGCTGCAGTTCGTGCATCAGGTTGATCTTCATATCATCGTAAGACTTCTCCTGATCGCGTTCACGCAGCGTGTGCAATCCCATGCTCCCACCATGAGCCATCTTGCTGGCACCAGCATTCGTGGTCATGATCAGAATCACGTTCTTGAAGTCCACGCGCCGACCAAAGCTGTCGGTCAGGTGACCTTCTTCCATGATCTGCAGCAGCATATTGAAGACGTCCGGGTGTGCTTTTTCGATTTCGTCAAGCAGCACGACCGCGTATGGACGGCGGCGGATCTTCTCCGTGAGCTGGCCGCCTTCTTCGTATCCGACATATCCCGGAGGTGCACCGATCAGACGGCTGACGTTGTGCTTCTCCATGTACTCTGACATGTCGATCTGAATCAAAGCGTCCTGATCGCCGAACATGAATTCGGCCAGGGCCTTGGCGAGCAACGTCTTTCCGACTCCGGTCGGGCCTGAGAACAGAAACACACCGGTCGGTCGCTTCGGATCTTTCAACCCGCTGCGGCTGCGTCGCACGGCTTTGCAAACCTGAGTGATCGCCTGATCCTGACTGATGACCCGCTTATGCAGTTCAACTTCCATCTGCAGCAGACGCACTGCGTCTTCGCTGGACAGGCGCGTGAGCGGAATCCCGGTCATCTTGGCGACGACTTCAGCCACGACTTCCGCATCAACAACACCGTCTGTCTGACGGGACTTTTCACGCCATTCGTCGGTCAGTTGATCCTTCTTCTTGCGCAGCTTGTCCGCCTGATCTCGAAAGGAAGCCGCCTTTTCGAATTTCTGTTCGGCAACAGCTTCTTCTTTTGCCGCATTCAGGCGCTGGATCTCTTCTTCCAGTTCCTTCAAATCCGGTGGCCGGACCATGGACTTCAGACGCACACGCGCACCGGCTTCGTCGATCACATCGATCGCCTTGTCCGGAAGGCAGCGAGCCGTGATGTAACGGTTCGACATTTCCACCGCAGTTTCCAGCGCGTCATCGGTGATCTGCACACGATGATGCTCTTCGTAGCGACTGCGAAGACCTCGCAGAATTTCCACTGCCTGTTTTGCGGATGGCGGTTCAACCATCACGGTCTGGAAACGTCGTTCCAAAGCCGCGTCTTTCTCGATGTACTTGCGATACTCATCCAGCGTCGTGGCCCCGATGCACTGGATTTCGCCGCGACTCAAAGCAGGCTTCAGCACGTTGGACGCATCAATGGCACCTTCTGCACCGCCGGCACCCACCAAAGTGTGCAACTCGTCAATGAACAGAATCGTGTTACGAGCCCGCCGCACTTCATTCATCACAGCCTTGATGCGCTCTTCGAACTGACCGCGGTACTTGGTTCCGGCCACCATCATGGCCAGGTCAAGCACAATGATTCGGCGATCTGCGAGAATGTCCGGAACCTGTCCGTCCACAACCATCTGCGCAAAGCCTTCGACGATGGCAGTCTTACCCACGCCGGCTTCGCCTAACAACACAGGATTGTTTTTCTGACGACGGCACAGAATCTGAATCACGCGTTCGATCTCAGGTTCACGTCCGATCACCGGGTCCAGCTTTTTCTGTTTGGCCAGTTCTGTGAGGTCGCGACCAAAGCTGTCCAGCGCAGGTGTCTTGCTGCGACTGGCGCTTTTCTGACCTGGGGCAGAACCAGGATTTCCGCCACGTTCTTCCGAACCGGCTTCGGCAGATTCCATTCCGTGACCCAGCAGGTTCAGAACTTCGTCGCGCACGTCTTCCAGTTTCATACCCAGATTCATCAGAACTTGAGCCGCCACGCCTTCCTGTTCACGCAATAAGCCCAGCAGCAGGTGTTCTGTTCCGACATAGTTGTGATTCAGATTTCGCGCTTCGTCCATCGCGTATTCGATGACCTTTTTTGCGCGTGGTGTCTGAGGCAGTTTGCCCATCGTCACCATGTCTGGTCCGGTCTGGACAATCTTCTCAACTTCAATGCGGATCTTGCGCAGATCGACATCCAGGTTTTTGAGGACGTTGGCCGCTACGCCCGAGCCTTCCTTGACCAGTCCCAGCAGAATATGTTCCGTGCCAATGTACTCGTGATTGAATCGCTGAGCCTCCTGGTTGGCCAACTGCATCACTTTCCGAGCACGATCTGTGAATCGTTCGTACATTCGACTTCCTCGCTTCGAATATGCCTATAACCCCGCAGCGAATTTCAAAGCCATGCACAACGCATGACCCTGCTGAAAACGTCAGGCTCAGAGTATTCCTCCGAGAGTGATCGTGCTCCAGCAGACGTACGCTACGAAAAATCAATCAATCTGAAAACGTCAGAAAACTTTCGCCTTCTGCCGAAGTCTAGTCGCTGAACCGACCACGCAAGGACTTTCAAGTCCAATTTCCCATGGTTCAGCGCCGCAAATGCCCGCTTTTTATACGTTTATTGCTGAACATTCAGCCTGATATGCCACGTTGACAGCCCAAACACCC
The DNA here is from genome assembly GCA_043737515.1 of Candidatus Kuenenia sp. Classification (GTDB taxonomy): domain Bacteria; phylum Planctomycetota; class Planctomycetia; order Planctomycetales; family Planctomycetaceae; genus SXXK01. Next base: position 8,388 of record JAYTAK010000481.1, read on the forward strand.
GGTTGTCTGTCAGCGAATGCTGTGCCGAATTCTAGGACCGCTGTCCCGTTGCGACAAGACAACTGCCACGAACGACATGAATAATGTGTTTCGTGGGATTCGCGCACGGCTGTTGTGATGGCAGCGCTCGAGCAGTGTCGGCTTGCTGCAGCGCGACGATGAATCAATACGACTGGTCGCCATCTGCTCGCGAAGCGAGACTGCGCCACGCTTCAAGATCGACCCCCGGCGGGACAATTCGAACCGGCCCGACCGCACAATCTGTAACATCGGAATTTGGCGGAAGTGCATGATTATAGGATGTGGACACGGATCCCATACCAAAAACATTGCGGCCTGCGAACGGCGTGAACGACGTTCGCTCATGGCCACCGTGTTGGAAAGTCCGTCGGTGATGTCGGCAAGCCTGAGCGGATTCAATGAAGATCTGCCTGGCAGCGCGTTCGGCTTCCGGAACCGAGAGACGGACGCGACGTAACGCATTGCGGCAGGCCGAACTGCAGAAACACTGCCGCGGCGAACGAGTGGTCACAGCAAACCGGACATAGCAGCCCGGCCGAAAACAAGCTGCCACAGCCCTGATCCTAACACCACCATCAACCAAACCGGTATCACCAAATTTCAGTCCCGCTCAACTGCCTCCGGAATTCTGTGTCACTCTCTGACCGGAACTGACATGAATCGGCTGTGAGGGAACACGGAGTTGGACCTGGGGAATCTCAGTCGGCGGATCGACTGAGCTACGTAGGCGATGTCGCTCCGCCGACTCGCACTCCTGTTCAAGCCCGTTCGAAAACGATCTACACGGCGGAATGCGTAAGTCGGCTGTGAAGGGGAACGCGACGTTGGACTTGGGTAATCTCAGTCGGCGGAGCGAC
>JAYTAK010000482.1:0-4043 GCA_043737515.1 Candidatus Kuenenia sp.
TGATCGAGTTTTCATGGACGGCAAGATAGTTTTCCCATACAGGGCCAATGAAGGCTGCCGAGAATTGTCGCGCTGCGTCGTCGGACTCCAGCGCCGATGTGTCGAGGAGTTCGAAATCGACGATCCGCATTTCCTGACCGTTGCTGCGAAGATACCATGCGACGCGATCCGGATACTCAGAATTGAAGACCCAGGAGTAGGCGATCAATGTGTGGTCAGCAGGATCGCGTTTCACGGAGACCAGTTGAATCCGTGAGACCGTTGCTGTGTACGGACAATACATCGTAAACCAGTCATCGAACTGCGATCGGAATTCACGCCGAGCCGTGAAATTGAGCGAAGGTGCCTGACGGACACGATCTTTGAATTCAAGGATGCTTGTCTTCGCTTCAAACGCCGTGTTGTCACCGGACTGAATTGCAGACATCAAGTCCTGCAGAAAGGATTCAATGGCGGCGATTTCTTCCGGAGTGACATCGTCGGACGCAATCCGGTTTTCAGCGTAGGCGGCCCTTGCAGATTTCAGTCGCTCCGCAGCGGCCGAGTTGCGGAATTCGATGATCTGACTGTCGTCCGTACTCGCCGATTCAGCCAGCCATTCGCCGAAGTCTTTGCCCGGCGGAATCTGCGACACGACAAACGTCACGACAGCCGCAATCAGTCCGAAAAAGACCACGCAGCCGCCCAACAACCAGACCCAGACGTAACTGGTGCGTTTGGGAGGTCTCGGGGAAATGTCCTGCGTATACCAGTTCTGGTCCATGATGATTCTCAATCGTACGACGTTGAAAATGATTCGTCCGTGTTTTCGCGGAATGTAGACAAATTCCATCCGGTACGAAACTGTACGTATTCGCGAACCAGTCGCTGGGCATGTGGCGTAGAAGTGCGTTTTTGACTCCGTTCCGCTTGGTCCCAAGCGCGCGGGGCGATGCCCACGCGGTTAAACGGGTGTCGCAATTGCCGGAACGGCGCTCCGCTTGGTCCGGCCTACGCCAAATGATGCATCGACGTCGCGAAAATAGGCGGTTTGCGCAGACACATCCTGTTGTGGAGCGCGACTCAAAGCCGTTCGAGTGCCGCTGAAACCCCGGTTCGCTGGAATCGACGGGGGTGATTGTAAATTTTTGTTGACATTCGACACCGCAGAATCAAGAATCCGCCTCCGGATGGATTCGGAACCACTTGTTGTTCAATTTGGAATTTGGGCCCCTCAACTTTCTGTCACCAGAGCTGATTGCCGCGACAGACTGATGTGAGCAAATCCAGACCCGGCAAGCACTTCAGGGAAGGAGGACACGAAACAATGAACCGCTTTATGCAACAGATTTGCCCCCCTCTGGAGCTACTGAATGTCGACTTATTATGTGGAAATGGAATCAGGACTCGAATCACTTTCAGAAATTGAGGGATATGAATTCCTCAGCGATCTGGATGCCGGGTTTGAAGAAGAATTGCGATCTCTTGGTGTGGACCCTGCCGCCCCAACGGCCGCCAAACCTGGTTCAGAAGAAAAAGTGATGATGCTCGCCGCCCGCTATGCGGCTGGCCTGCCTCTCTGGCATTCAGACGACTGCTACGATCATGGTCCAGGCAGCGTCGGAAACCTGTTCGTCGATGACGAATTGGCTGCAGACAGTGTCGAAGTCTTCGACGTCGCCTAATCCGGGAATCGCTAACCCTAAAAACTGAAAACGCCGCAGCATCATTCGCTGCGGCGTTTTTTTGTTTGTTGAAGATGAGCCAGATTCGACTCGGGGATTCCTGTAGCTTGGACATTCATGTCCGAGTTCGCACCGCAGAACGTGTTGCAAATGGAAAGACTTTGGTGGTGCAGCCAACTACTGCTTCGACTGCGTTTTTTGGTTGCCGACGGACATGAATGTCCATCCTACAGAACAGCCATCCAATCCTTGCAGCCCGCAGAACCGGTCATTTGGGCTCAATCGAGGCATGGGGATTTACGCGAAGCGGGTCCTGAATTGCCGTCGTTGCCGCTTTTGCTGAGCCAGGTTTGCCTGTGGCGATATCGCAACACCTGTTGATTTGCATTCCCGAAACGCTGCCGGTCGTGATCGCCGGATGCCGGAGAGTCATTGTGCCGATTTCACTCGATTCCATTCTTGCTTCTGATCGTCTTCCAAGTCTTCCGGAAGTTGCCGCTCGCATTGTGGAGATCGCCCGCAGTCCGGAGCCGGACTTTGACAAAATGATCGAAGCCATTCGCACCGACCCTGCCATTGCCGGTCGCATTCTGAAAACTGCGAACTCGGCTCTGCTGGGAATGCGTACGCGGGCTTCGTCGATTGAAATGGCCGTGCCGCGTCTGGGTTCGACGATGGTACGCACGCTGGTACTCAGTTTTTGTCTGGCCGAATATCAGAATCGAAACTCACTGAACCTTCGCCCGTGGTATCAACAGATCTGGCGTGAATCGCTGATGCAGGCTGCCACCGCTGAGATGCTGGCCGAACGTCAGGGGCAGCGAATCGATCCCGCCAACTGGTTTCTGGCCGGACTGATTCAGGACATCGGTCGCCTGGCACTGCTGCACACCTGCCGCGACGAGTATGTTGAACATGTACTGGAAGTCGATGACGATCGGTCGCAGCGCCAGCGTGAACAGGATTGGCTGGGCTTTACCCACGTCGAAGTCGGTCTTGGACTGTGTCGCCGCTGGAATCTGGACCCGGAAATCATCGACGCCATCGCCGTGCATCATGCATCCGCACATTGCGTCGTACCATTGAGATTTGCCTCCAGCGTTTCCCTGCCAGCAGCTTTGATCACAGCCGCGCTGGTCGCGGATTATCTGGAAGGCGTCAGCCACAATCTAAGTTGCAGCAGGGACGACATCGAACGCATGTTGATGCAGGTATTCGCGATGCGTCCGAACGATGTTTTTAGAATGCTGGGTGAGGTTGATCAGCGTGTCGCTGAATTGAGTGCTGCGTTCGGAATCGATGTGGGTCGCGCGCCGGAACTGGAACATCTTCTGTCGGAAGCTCAACGACTGCTGGCGGAGATCGCCGTCACCAGCCAACTGCGACTCGTCAATGCACATGTATCCGTCGGGCGTGCCGAACGCATCCGCATCGCGGCAGAAGAGCAGGTCGAAGCGCTGCAGGAAACCGTCTGGCGCGATCCTCTGACCGGCGCATTCAATCGCGCGTGGCTGGGGTCGGCTCTCAATTCAACCCTGCAGCAGGCCCACTTGCACGGTGTTCCAATCGGACTCATGGTTGTCGATCTTGATGGATTCAAATCGATCAACGACACGGAGGGCCATCCCGCCGGAGACCTGTTGCTGCAACAGGTGACTGGCATCCTGAGGGAATGCACGCGATTGACAGATTCCGTCGTGCGGTATGGCGGCGATGAATTTGTAATCATGCTCAGGGACGTCAACGCGGACATGCTCACGCTGATTGCCGATCAGATTCTCGGTCGCGTCCGCACTGAGCTGAAGTCAACCGAATTTAATCGAACGCTGACCTGCAGCCTCGGTGCCGTGCTGTATGAACCACAGGATGCCACTGCCGTCCGTGCCGAGGCCCTGATCAAAGAAGCCGACCGCGCGATGTACGAAGCCAAACGTCGCGGCGGCGACCATGTGTACATGGCAACCTGCGACGCCGGTAAATGGGACCTGGCAGCGGTGTAAACGGAACGGCGATAGCGGACTCCAGGTTCAGTCATTCAAGTAGGGTATGTGCAGCGCCAGCGGAACACACCAGTTTTTCACGCTTACCGGAAATGGTGCGTTACGCTCCGCTTCACGCACCCTACGATTAAATCAACACGTCCATGGCACCTTGCGGCTCACTCAACGACACGTTCCTCAGAACAATCGCGATGCGGCCCTGTTCCAGCAGATCGTCCATCATGTCATTGATTTCCACGTCTTCAACACGGCTCTGGACCAGATTGCGAAGAGCATTGCCCAGCAGGCTGAGCAGATGTCCTTCATGATCGACCTGCGGCCATGGCATCGATTTGTCCCGTGGTCCGTTCTCCCACCGCAGAATCAGCGGTGGCTGACC
>JAYTAK010000483.1:0-4038 GCA_043737515.1 Candidatus Kuenenia sp.
AAGTCTCGCGAAGGGGCGTCGTGAACACTGACCTCGGAATACTGAGAGTCTCACGAATCGCCCCGTCGCGAGTGACCTCCGATTACTGATATCTGGCCATTTACTACAAGACCGCACGCAACGAGACCGTGAAGGGTTTCGACGCCGTTCACGTTGTGGGGTCTGCCGGTGCGTTGGAGCTATGGCTCGGCGAAGCAAAATTTTATTCCGACATCGGCGACGCGGTTCGTGATGTGGTGAAAGAACTCACGACGCACACGGACGTAAACTACCTGCGAGACGAATTCCTTCTGATCAAAGGAAAGATCGACCCAACTTGGCCACATGCCACGGATCTCGAAACACTTTTGTCGGAGAACAGGTCGTTGGACGAGGTGTTTTCCAGAGCCTGCATCGCGGTCTTGCTCACCTACGACAGCGATTGTTTGAGCAGCCACTCGAAATGCGATGCCGCTTACGAAGCGGCCTTTGATGCGGAGATTCGGAAACACCACGCTCTGTTCGCGGGTAAAGCACTTCCGAAGGATGTCACGATCCACCTCATTCTGTTACCGCTGCATACTAAGAAGACGCTGTTGGCCGAGTTGGACTCCAAACTTCAAGCCTGGCAAACAATATGACATTCGACGAACTCAAGAGTCAGCTTGCGGATCAAGCGGCGGTCGCTCGACAGCCTTTCGCGATATTGAAGGAAATGACCCGCCTCTTCAATAGCCGATCTGACGGGAACAGCCGGTCGGAGGATCAGTGTCGGGATCTCGTGTTCCGTGCTTTGGAACACAGAGAGTCCTTTGCGGGCTACCAGCCGATATTGGATGGTCTTGTACGCGAACTTGGGCTGTTCCCATACATGGAAGAAAGCCCGCTGTCGTTAATGGATTCCATCGCCTACGAATACCATCGTCCCCTCACTTTCGGCGAGCCAATCGTCTTTCACCGCGAGCAGGCCGAGGTCTATCGGAGATTGCTCGACGGGGACAATATCATCCTCAGTGCGCCGACAAGTTTCGGTAAGAGCAAAGTCATTGACGCCATCATCGCCAGTGGACGGTACAAGAACATTGTCGTTGTGGTCCCCACGATAGCGCTGATTGACGAAACAAGACGGCGGCTCTCAAGGTTTTCGCCAGCGTTCAAGGTCGTCACGCAGGTATCGCAAAGCCCGGGAGACCGAAACATATTCGTGTTCACCGCAGAGCGGGCGAATGTCTATGCAGACTTCCCGCACATTGATTTCTTCGTCATCGACGAGTTCTACAAGATTGGTGCGATCGACGCCGACCAAAAGCGCACGGTTGCTCTGAATAACACGTTCTACAAACTCGCGAAGGGAGGCGGGCAGTTTTACCTTCTCGGCCCCTGTGTCAGGCAGATTCCCGACGGGCTTGAGGAACGATTCCGTTGCCGTTTTTTTCCTACCACTTACGCCACTGTGGCTTCTGACATTATTCGGGTCAAACCATCGGGCTCCGACCTCAACACGCTCTGTGAGTTGGTGAAGAAACTACACGGGGAACCAACGCTGATTTTCTGCAAGTCACCCAAGAGTACGAACGAGGTTGCCAAAGCACTACTGGATGCGGGTGTCACAGAGCAAGCTCAAGAAGCAGACTCCGCAGCAGTCTGGATGGAGCAGCATTTTCATCCGGAATGGGTTCTCCCGCGTTCAATGAAACAAAGCATCGGGATACACCACGGCAGGCTGCCGAGGTCACTTGGGCAGTATGTGGTGCGAGCATTCAACGATGGAAGAATTGACGTCCTGATTTGCACCTCCACGCTCATTGAGGGAGTGAAAACCAAGGCCAAGAACGTCATCATTTTCGACAACACGATTGCAAGGGAGAAGTTGGATTTCTTCACCTTTAACAACATCAAGGGGCGATCCGGTCGGATGTTTGAACACTTTGTTGGTCGTGTGTTCCTCTTCCATAAACCTCCCGAGGAGGGGTTGCCTTTCGTTGACTTTCCTGTGTTCACTCAAGGTGCAAGTATGCCGGATAGCATCCTCGTTCAGTTGGATGATGGTGACCTTTCACCGGATTCTCGCACACGACTGGAACCGTTCACGCAGCAGACCGTCCTGCCGATGGAATTGCTGAAAACCCATTCAAGTATCGAGCCCGACAATTTGTTGGCTCTGGCCAAACATCTCAAAACGGCGTCCGTCGGCGAGATGGCGTTGCTGGCGTGGACTGGCTCTCCAAAATGGGAGAATCTCAAAGCCGTTTGCGTACTTGCATGGACGCACCTCCTCAGTGGCCGACGTCAGGCGGGAGTTTCCTCCGGGGCCCAGCTCGCGTTAAAGATTTCAAAACTGCGGGACACACCAGACATTCGACGCCGGATATTGGATGAACTGGTGCCGGGGAAGTATGCCGCAGAAACTGTCGATGAAGCGGTTGAGCGTGTTTTAGAGTTTGAAAGAACGTGGGCCAGTTTTGAATTGCCTCGAATTCTCCGGGCCTTCTCGGCCATCCGCAGCCATGTGGTCGGCGGCAGCGGCGACTACACCTTTTTTGCAGGTAAGCTCGAAAATCTTTTCCGCCCGCCGTTCCAAGTCGCCCTGGAAGAATTCGGTGTTCCTCTTCAAGTAAGCGACAAGCTAAGCCAGACACTGAGTGGGTTGGAATCAATTGATGAGGCCTTAGCGGCAGTGAAGGCCCTTCGTGTTGATTCGCTCGATTTGGATGATTTTGAGCAGGAACTGGTGAAAGACTGCCAAGTCACCCTTTAACTTAACCGACACGCCGAGCGACCAGAACGATGCCAACGCGCGGGCGAGTCCGATCTGCACGCCTAGCTCCAGACATCGCCGAACGGCAAGAAGAGGATTCAAAGCAGAAGCTCAAAACAAAATGGGCCGCGATGGAACCACTCGTCAGCAGCGAGAAACGGATTCGCCTGATCGCGGGGCACTTCGTCCAATACTTCGACGGACCTGTCGTCTCGAATCGAAATCCTCTCCGCCGTATTCCGCGTCACCTGCTTCTGCCGACGATCGTATAGCCACGTTGTCCTTGGATCATTGTGACCTGCGAGAAACTGCACATCTTCCAGCGAAATCACTTGGTTCAACAAGTCGGTGACGGTTGCGACTCGACAGGAATGCGGCGAAAGATGAATCGGCAAGCCGGAATCGGCGAGCCTGCGTTGCATCAGGCGGCAGATGTCGATGCTTCGGATGGACTCGGTGGTGAGATTGGCGGTGCGGCCGGAGACGGAGCAGAACAGGGGCGAATCTTTCGACGGTGACTCGCCGAGACAGCTCAAATAATACAGCAGCATGATTTGCAAATCATGGCGAACGGGGATTGAGAGTGACATTCCGCCCTTCTCGGCGAACCGCAGGGAGTATTGAGTGCCGTCCCAGACCAAATCGCGGACTCGCAAGCTGGCGACGGCAGCGGCTCGGGCGGCGGTGTAGATGAGCGTGGCGAAGATGGCTTTATCGCGTATGCGGACAGGGCGAGTGACATCAATATCGGCAAGCAACTGGCGGGCATGGTCTCGCGAAATTTCCAGCGTCTTGCCTTCGATCACCTGACAGCGTTCGCAACGCACAGTGGCTGCCGGGTTCAGGATCAGAACATGGCGGTTCAATTGCCGCGGGCGTCGCTCGCAACCCAAAGTGACAAACGCATGGAACACGAACCGACGCTGATCTTCGATCATCCACGGAAGAGCGTGAAAGAGTTTTTGAACACGGATGTCGCGGATTTCACAGATCAGCACACTGTGCCTCATCCGTGCCATCCGTACTACGAACAGTTGATTTTTTGTCGTGCCGCGAAGATTATCAGCTTGCTCTCAACAGAAGGTGGGGCGGGTGCAGCAAGAATATTGGTGACAGAAAAATGAATCGTGGCGCGGGCTTCGCCCGCAACCGAAATTACGCCCCGGCGGAGCTTGCCTCCGTCGAGCGCGGATCATCACCAGCCATCACCCGGAATCGGCACCTGGCCACCATTGCGGCTTGCCCGCATGGAGCCGTGATTCCATTGATCAGCGCCCTACGGAGGCAAGCTCCGCAGTGGC
>JAYTAK010000484.1:0-4036 GCA_043737515.1 Candidatus Kuenenia sp.
GCCCTTCGAGCGTGCGCAGGAGCGTCCCGGTCGATGACTCCCAGAGCTTCACCGTGTTGTCAGAACTTCCGCTCGCCAGTGTGCCACCCTGCGGATCAAACGAAACGCTCCAGACCCCGATCCTGTGCCTCTCGAGCGTGCGCAGGAGCGTCCCGGTCGATGACTCCCAGAGCTTCACCGTGTTGTCGGAACTTCCGCTCGCCAGTCTGCCACCCTGCGAATCAAACGAAACGCTCAAGACCCAGTTCTTGTGTCCTTCGAGCGTGCGCAGGAGCGTCCCGGTCGATGACTCCCAGAGCTTCACCGTGTTATCATCACTTCCGCTCGCCAGTCTGCCACCGTGCGGATCAAACGAAACGCCCAAGACAGATCCCTTGTGCCCTTCGAGCGTGCGCAGGAGTCGGCCGGCGGCGGAATAGAGACGAATGAGGCCGTCTTCTCCGCCTGCCGCCAGGAGGTGGCCGTCCGGGCTCCAGGCGACCGCCCGCACAGTCGATGGGGAGCCGAGCTGGACGATGGGTTCCGATGAACCAATGGGAAATCCTGGTCTTACCATTCGTATGGCCAGCGGCCCGATGATGAGTCCCGCCGACGAAAAGATTGCGCATTCTACTCCATCGCAATCAGTGAACAGTGATCCAGTGAACGTGGCTGCTTCGCAGTCTATGTCCCTAAAGTCGCAAGAGTTGCAATCAAGCATCTGGGCTCGTGCTTCAGTAAGATTTCCCCTCGTAAATGTCGTGCGTGTCAAATGTGCCCGGTTCAGGTTGGCTTTCGTGAGATTGGCTCCGGAGAAATCTGCACCGGTGAATGTTGCGGCCTCAAGGACGACTTCCTCCAGTTCAGCATCGGCCATGCAAACGCCCGACGGAATGCGGTGCCCCAATTCATCGCGGAGTTTCTGCAGCTCCTCGGGCTTGTCATCCGGGATATCATCCAGCATGTCACAGCGAATCCGACCGCTCCAGTACACGATCTGAAGTGCGTTCTCGGAGATCTGTTGCGTGTAGCTCGATGTCAGGATCGATTGCAGCAATGGCAGAAGAGCGTCGGTTTCATCAAGGAGCGTCAGAAAATAGATCACTTTTCGATCAAACCGGCGGGTTTTCAAAACCGACCGATCAACAGCGGTCGCCGATGTGAGCGATGACAGCAGTTTCTTCGCAAGGAAAAACTCGCCAAACGAACGGTGCATGAAATGAAAATGGCTGCAATCTCTGTCGCGACGCAGGAACGAGGCGGCCTGGACTTCGCGGGCGATGTCTTCGATTTCGTCGTCACCGAATTCCAGCGTCCAATCGGATTGCAATGTCGCCACGAAGGTTGCCAACTCGCGGGCCGTGATCGTCGTCTTTTCATCCCGCCACATGGACCACGCCAGCTCGGTCATCAAGGCCAGTTTGGTGGCCTGATTGAGGACAATTCGTCCCTTCTTGAAATCCCGCTCGACCCAGACGTTGGTGTACACGGTGTAAAGATTTGCGGCGTTGATCGGATGGCCGGCCTGCAGTTTGGGAAGCGTCTTGACGATCAGATCCAGCAGCAATGGCCGCGACGCCAGATCACGCAGGTTGTAGATCGACTGAATTTTCTGCCAATCGGCCGGGGCATCATTGCCTCGGGTTTGCTTCAGATAGGCCTGAATCTGATCTTCCGTGAATTCCTGCAGATAGACGACTTCCGCGTTCGCTTGCTGCCGCAGCTCTTTGTACAGAGCAGTTTCAGCGGCCGTCATCGATGGCCCCTGGCCGATGAGTTTCGATTGCTCGGTGCGGTCCTTGAAGTAATGCGTGCGACAGGTGAGGATCACTTTGCCCAGTCCCTCGGCCGCTCGCCGCAGTTCCTGGAAATTCGACTGCGTGATGTCCCACCGCACGCGGTCGGCCATCTCGTCGAACGCATCGAAGAACAGGACGATCTTCCCCTGGCGAACGAGATGTTCAAAGCGTGGGAAGTTCAGACCAGAAATCCCGCGATCCCGAAAATGTTTCACCACAATGCTGTCGAGTGACACTTCTTTCCGGACTTCACCCAGTGGGATCAGCACCGGAGCCGGATGCCGCAGCGAATCGTCACGAAAACTGCAGGCCAGTTGGTACGCCAGGAACCGGGAGAGTGTGCTCTTGCCGGTGCCGAGATCGCCCAGGACGACCAGCAGATTACCGCGATCATCTCCCAGCCATTTTGAAAAGTGCGACAACGCCGGTCGCAGTTCGGCCGACACATCGGTCTCGATATTCGGGCGGATGTACAGATCGCGACCGCCCCAGTTCCTTTCGTCGGCAACCCATTCCTCGTAGTCGCGAATCAGGTATTGAACGTAATTGTCGAGCGGCACCAGATCCCGCAGCAATTCGGCGTATGTGATGCAGTCGAAACCGGTTGTTACCAGCGCGTTGCGAGTGTCGGCTGCAAATCCAACCGACGAGACGGCAATCCAGCGATGCTTCGGCAGGGCTCGGGAGGTCACGGCTTGCTGAGCAATCAGTTGATCGCGTTCCTTTGCCGTGACGCGAGTGTCCTTGCATTCCACCACCGCCAGCGTCGTCATTCCGCCTTCCCGCTTGCTGATCTGCAGATCGATCTGCATTCCGTTGACGTTGCTGTCGGTCGTAACGTCGAAGCCGAGCAGTCGATACAATGTCGCCACTTCATCTTCAAATCGCTTGCCGCGTTTGTAAGCCAGGCGGCCTCGTTCTGAACGCAGGTCATGATCCAGTTCAATCTCGCCGACGTTGGCTGAGTCATCCCGCTTCGGCAGGTCAAGCGATTCGATCAGCTTGCGAAACCGGATTTCGAAATCATCGGCGTTGGTGAAATCCAGAGTCAACAGCGACTGCAGCGTGGGCGGAATTTTGAGCGTGCTGCGATCTTCGATCAGCACCGGGATGACCGGTCGGTCCTGACTGAGCAGATCGCCGTGGTGCCGGGCGAAGACTTCGGCCCTTGTCCATTCCTTGCCGAAATACCGAGGACTCCAGACAGCCACCATCTTGCGTGATGTCGTGATGGCCTTGTTGATTTCAACTTCCAGATGATGACCGGGCTGCAGTCGCCATTCGTCGAACCAAACTCTTACACCTTCATTCCGCAGTCGCTCTGCCAGTTGCCCTGTCCAGACCTTGTCTTCGCTGGCATACGACAGAAAGACGTCCCATTCGGGATTTTCGTTGACATTTTCTGCTGGGAGTGGAGGCTTCATATTTGCAATAAACTAGCGGCAGAACGCTTCAGCAGCAATGTCGGAGAAGTTCTGTGATGAAAAACAAAAGTCCTCATGCGATCAGGGTTTCCAGTCAGCAGGCAGGTTCAGGGACCAGACTTCGTTCGACAACGGCTGCGCATGGCCCCCGGCAATCCAGAGTTTGTCTTTGAACACGAAGACCGAGTGCTCATGGCGTTCCTTCCAGGTCGTCTTCGTCTGCAATTGTTCCCAGGTCTTTCCGTCCTTCGAGTGCCACACATCACCCCAGTTCTGTGAAGGGTTGTTCGACCAGCCGCCGAGCACCCAGATGCGATCCCGATACGCCGCCGCTGAGAACCACAACCGCGGCGACCAGGCTGCCGCTTCGGTTTCAGGAATCCAGTTGACACCATCGCTCGACGACCACACATCGTTTCTCGCGTGATAGTCAGGCACGTAATTGCCGCCGCCGAAGACGTAGATTCTGTCGTTCAGCACCACAGCCTGATGATAGGCGCGCGGTGGCCAGCCAGCGTTTGCCGTTTCGAGCTTCCATTCTTTACCGTCGGCGGAGGACCAGACATCGTTCTTCAGGCTTTTATCATCGCCGAAATAATAATTCTCCGTGCCGCCCAGCATCCACAGACGTCCGCGAAATTCAACCAGACCCGCAGCCAGTCGCGGTGTCCAGCCTGCGGCGGCGGTGACTTGCTCCCAGTTCACGCCATCGACCGAGGACCACACTTGATTGCTCGCCGAATGTCCAGGCAACCGCCCGTTGTACCATCCACCCATGATCCACATCCTGTCCTGAAATGTGATGTTCATCGGCAGATCGCTGTGCAGCCACGG
>JAYTAK010000485.1:0-4034 GCA_043737515.1 Candidatus Kuenenia sp.
TTCCCCGACTTCACCGGCGACCGCGTCTTCATCGACCATCGGCGCGAGATGTGACGACACCCAGCGGCTGTCACGTACGGAAACCGTCGCCGTGGTAAATGCCGGCAGCAGTTCGTTCGTCACGTCCCCGGCACGGACGGAATGAAACACAGGACCTTCAGCCGCTGCCCCAGAGATCAAAGCCGCAGTCGATTTCGGCGGTGGTGGTTCGAGCGTAATGAAGCCACCAGCTTCCAGCGTGATCAGCATCCGCACGAGCTGTTTTTCCGCATCGTCTTTTTCACCGGAATCCAGCAAGCGGCGGCGCACGGCGTCCTGGAGCGTCATCACCATTCCGGACTTGCGAATAAAATACGCCAGCAAACGCCACGGAAACCGACCGCGACTGGCCAGTTTGGCGGCCGGAGCTTCCCGCAGCGTCTGAAACTGCCGCTCGGTCCAGTATTGCTGGCCGTCGCGTCGTCGAGGCATTTTCTTCTTGAGGTTCTTCTTCGCGCGAAGCAGCATCGGATCCTTGGTGTCTTCCGGGATCTCATCGTACTTCTGCTGCCAGCGAAACATGCGGACATCGTCTTCGTGAGCCACCGCAAACACATATCCCCGCGTGTCAAACTGCGGTCGTCCGGCGCGACCGAACATCTGATGAGCCGCGCTCGCTTCGATCAGCTTCAGCGCGCGGGGTGGTCCCTTGAGCAGCGATGTCATCACCACAGATCTGGCCGGAAGGTTGATGCCCGCGGCAAGCGTTTCCGTGCAGACACAGATGCTCAGCAGCTTCTTCTGAAACAGCCTTTCGATAATGCGGCGATACTTTGGCAGCAGTCCCGCGTGATGAATCCCCACGCCGCGCATGAGGAATTGTTTGAGCTTTCCGCCGGCTCCAATCGACCAATCGACCTGTTCAATTTCTGCCGCGAGAAGTTTTTGCTGACCGTCGGCCAGCATACGCTTTCCCTTGAGCTGTTCGGCGACGCTCCAGCATTCGTTGCGATTGAAGCAGAACACCAGAGCCGGTGTGTAGCGAGACTCTTCATCGCCCTCGGCCATGATTTCCAGTTGGTCCGGCAGGAACTCGTCAGCGACCCAGCGAAAGTCCAGCGGCACGCGGCGTTCGTCGCTCTGCAGCAACCGCAGTTTTCGCGAATGCTGCCGAGCCAGCCAGACAACAAAGTCCACGGCGTTGCCCACCGTCGCACTGATCAGCAGAAGCTTTGCGTGTTTCGGCAGCAGCCCCAGTGACAGTTCCCACACGATGCCTCGTTCCGGATCATTGAAGCTGTGAAATTCGTCCATGACCACGGCGGACACGTCGTCGAAAGAAACTTCTTCCGGCGACAGCAACCGATTGAGCAGAATCTCCGCGACGACAACCAGGATTCTGGCATCCGGATTTTCACGTCGATTGCCGGTCACCAGCCCGATGTCTGACGCCGAAAATCCCCAGCGAACGGCGGACTCCTGCAACTCGCGAAATTTCTGTTCGGTCAACGCAATCAGCGGAGTTGTGTAGTACGCGCGCCGGCCTGTGAGCAATGCTTCGTAGAGTGCCGTTTCCGCAATGACGGTCTTCCCGGTGCCCGTCGGCGCGCAGACAAGAATGCCGTCTTCGGCATCGAACCATGTCAGGATCGCGTTCTCCTGAAATGGATACGGAGGCCACGGCAACTGGTCCAGATACCGCAGTGCAATTTCGTCGGAAGACGGGAAGGCCGTGTCTGAATCCATTCTGGTTTACTGATTCTGTCGAAGCGTGATTGCTGGTGACTGCGGAGCCATGTTGGCTGGCTGCTTTGGATGCAGTGTAACGGCCCCCAACAGGAATTGCAGTTCCGACATCCTGCGGTCAATCCTTCAGGCGGAGCGACGAGATTAAGATTCCTTCGTAGCCCACTTTCGCGATTGCTCGTTCTGGTCGTACTTCGCTCTTGAAGGAGGCAAACTGGATGGTTGCGGCGTACGCAAATGCTATCAACTGCGTCACTTGGCAGCTCAAAACAGCGTGCTGTGGCGAGAATGGTCCTTCAATACTGATGGAATGACCTTTGCGATCTCAATCAAATACAGGCGGCGAATTGCGTCGTAACCTCGGTTGTTCGGATCTTCAAAGTTGTCCCAATACCAGTAGGTGGGGTCATCGGAACGATAGTGTTCGTTCCAGAACTGGCGAGAGTAAATCCCGTGACCAAGGAATGTGGAACGCAGATCAACCAGATGCACATTAGTTCGATTCGAACATGCGTCGGCGATGATTGTGTTGTACGCATCATGAATCCGCAGTGCGTCCGGCCACCGTGGAAGACCCGATATGACCGCGTTGCCCACTCCGTCCGTCGGATCGTAGATATTGCCAAGGAAAATCTCGCAGCCGCCCGGAAAACGCGATTCGATTTCGTCAAGTATTTTCTCCAGGCGGCGGCGATAGCTGTCAATCCACGGTTCGGCGTCGGCATACGAAGCGCCGTACATTGCCCCTTCTTTAGGAGGGTGACGTCCATAGCTGTGAATGATGTCATTGCCCCCGGTTGTCATCACGATAATGCCAAAGGTTTGCCTGGGCTGCACCTGAACCTGCGGGACAAGGTATGCAAGATTTTCGATCGAATTGGATCCACTGCGCGCGAAGTTTTCGTGTCTGAGATTCGGCAACACCGTGGAGAGACAGATCCCGGAGATTTCGTCTGCATCGTCGTCGGTCGTTTTGACAAGCCGATTAAAATACGATTTCGATGCAGGCTGCGCTCCCAACCCGGCGGTAACACTGTCCCCGAGACCGATCAGCAGAACATCGCGATCGCTCCAGACCGATTCAAACGGTTCTCTGGAAACCATTGGGCCAGCCGGGCCTGTCCCGACCGGATGCTCAAGCCAATAATACTTGAAGCCGACGAGGCCAGCAATTAACAATATCCCGAACAAAAGCAGCACTTTCAGCCGACGCGAAGGGAAGCGTTTGCTGTCAGATGTTTCAGCCTGTTTGAAAGAATTCGGCTCCATACACTTGCCCATCGGATTCCCGTACTGATGCTCACGACTCCTGTTTATCTGCGATGCAGATCTTCAGTGAGTTTAGATTTGTCTGATTGAATCTCCACTTTCGGTCCCAAGAGCCTTGGGACCCCGCCGCCAACCGCCGCCGCCTGTTCCCCGCCGAAGTGCCATCAGGCCCAACGGGCCGGCGCTATGTCAGCCTGGGGCATCGCCCCAGGATGGAAACACAAGCGAGTTATTGAGTCCCAAAGGGGCGGCACTAACACGAATGCCAGCCCAGGATCGCCCCGTTGGGCAACGCCATGAAGGATTTGTTCCTTCAAAACACGGGATATGTGAAAGGCATAGGGGAGTGAATCAATCCTGCGTTTGAGCCACGAATGTGGCGGCATGTTGTAGCCACGGGCGTGAGCCCGTGGTCAGAGAAACACAGGTGATTTTTAGTCCTGAAAGGACGACATGAGACAACCCGGACGCAATTCCTGTCGTCCCTTCGGGACTTCTGGCGATTCTGCAAACGTGTACCACGGGCTCTCGCCCGTGGCTAAATCTTGTCGTCCCTGCGGGACTGAATCACATTTCCACAAATCACGTGGATTATGTCCTGCCAATGTTTTCATTGGTCAAAATCCTTCACGGCGTTGCCCGTTGGGGCTGTGTGAACATTGTTTTGAACGAATCCTGGGGCGTTGCCCCAGGTTGACATAGGACCAACCCGTTGGGCCTGAAGACCGATCTTATAAAGACAATTCAAAACCAACGACAGTTTGGGAAATCGCGACACACCGTTAAAACGGTGGGCTATTGTCGGGTGTGCCTGCGCTGCCGCTGGTCACACCCTGCAAATTCACAAACTGGCCAGCCGTGGACAGTGTGTTCAAAGAGCGGTGGCCGCATCTGAACGCGGATTCGTCGCCGCATCCACTGTTCAACAAACGTGAAGAGTCCTGTTTTCGTGAGAAGATTTTCAGACGTCTGTCTGCAGAAGTCAGGACGGGCAGAAAAATGATCGGCAGAAAAATACAGACCACGACTTGAGATCTTTC
>JAYTAK010000486.1:0-1689 GCA_043737515.1 Candidatus Kuenenia sp.
GAGATCACTTCGCCTTTGGCCTGAACGCAGCGATTTGCTCCGGGTTAGTTTCCAGCCGCGGACCACCAATCAGATCAATGCAGTACGGAATGGCGGGCATGACGGCGTCCAGGCATTCGCAGATGGCTTTGGGCTGGCCGGGCAGGTTCACGATCAGGCAGGAACCGCGAATTCCGGCGGTCTGACGGCTGAGGATGGCCGTAGGGACCTTCTCCAACGACACTTTTCGCATGAGTTCCCCGAAACCGGGCATCATTTTTTCGCAGACTTCGGCTGTCGCCTCGGGAGTCACATCGCGGATCGCCGGGCCGGTGCCTCCGGTCGTAATAATCAGGCAGCAGTGCAATTCGTCGGCCATTCTTCGCAGGCTGGACGCGATCACCTGACGGTCATCGGAAACCACCTGGTACTCTTCGATCCACTCTGAAACCAGCGTTTTTTGCAGGTATTGGCTGATTGCGGGACCGCCAAGATCTTCGTATTCACCTCGACTGGCTCGGTCTGATACGGTGAGCACGCCAATTCGCGTCGTTGTTTGCATCGATCGGAACTCAAACGGACAAATCGGGCGACTCAGCCGGCGGCGATTTGTGTGGCCTGGAAATCCGGCTGAGTCCCTCTGGAACTGCTTCCCAATCATGGCAGTCTGTCTATCATGCAGCAACTCATTGCAACAATGAATTGCGGCAAATGGTCCCAAAAACAGCGGTGAGCTTCCTGGCCATTTCCTGTTACACTTTGACACCGTGATCCAACCACCTGAAGAGTTGCTCAGACAGAGCTGACTGACAATGCCCAACACAACTTCAATTCCGTCTTCTTCTCCTGCGTTTCTGGAGACGTCGGCTTCCAGCACCAAGCCTGGCCCTGTTGCCGCAACTGAACCTGCGAAAATCCAGATTCAGTTGGGTGCTCAAAACCTTGAGTTCGCCGAATTGCAGATGGAACATTATCTTCGCGATCGGAACTCTGTGTCGCCGGACTGGCGTGAGTATTTCGACGACCTGAAGCTTGTCGATTCCGGCCTGACATCGGAAAGCATGCAGGTGCCCTTTCAGGCACAGAGTATTTTTCGCAGATCGACCGCCGTACGCGTTGATCCATCGACGTCCGACGCAGTCATCCTTCAGGAGCGACTCGACCAGTTGATCCGCAGCTACCGGGTGCGCGGACACATTATTGCGAAGATCGATCCGCTCAACGCCGAACGTCCGCAACCTGCCGAACTGGATCCGGCGTTCTACGGTTTTACCGAGGAACACATGAGTCGCAAGTTTTCGACTCAATGGGCGGGCGGTCCGGACACACGAACGCTGCATGAAATGCTGACGTGGTTGCAGACAACGTACTGCCGTTCGATTGGTGTGCAATTTATGCACATCGACAGTCTGCAGGTTCGGCAGTGGCTGCAGGATCGCATGGAACGCACGGCAAATCGTCTGAAGCTGTCGCGATCTGAGCAGATCCGGATTCTGGAACGACTCAGCGACGCCGTCGTCTTTGAAGAATTCGTGCAGAAGAAGTATGTCGGCGCGAAGAGTTTTTCGCTCGAAGGTGCAGAGAGCCTGGTTCCTCTTCTGGACATGGCGATTGAGCGCGCGGGAAGTCAGGGCACGGAACTGATCGTGCTCGGAATGGCGCATCGCGGGCGGCTCAACATTCTTGCCAACATCATGGGCAAGAAGCCGT
>JAYTAK010000487.1:0-9210 GCA_043737515.1 Candidatus Kuenenia sp.
GTCAGAAGAAGCCAAATGCGTGGGGCTTGTATGACATGCACGGGAATGTTTTTGAGTGGTGTTTCGATTGGTATTCAAGCGGGCCGATCCCCGTATCGACCGATCCGCAAGGCGCGAAGTCCGGGCCTGGCCGTGTCTTGCGTGGCGGCGCTTGGTACAACGGCGAAAGACTACAACGCTCCGCAAACCGAGGTAAGAATCAGCCGGGGCACCGCGATCATGGATATGGTTTTCGGATCGTTCGTACGACGAGCGTCACTGAAACGGTGATAAATACCGAAGTGACGGCTCCAAAAATCGTGGAAGCAAATCAGCCTGTTGATGAAGCTGACGAACCAAAGTCACCATCGGTTGCGAAATCGCGTGAGATTTACGAGAAGGCGTTGCAGGACGCAGAAGATGAGCGAGTTGCGACTCTCAAGGTCGCCGAGGACGAACGCACTGAGTCTTTCCAGGCGGCCGAGGAAGATTCTCTGAAAGACCTTCAGACGGCGTTGGATACAGCACTGAAAAACAAGAGTCTAAAAGAAGCGAATAAGATCGCAGCGGCGATGAAGTTGATGAAGGAAGACTCGGTTCTCGGTGACACAACATCGCCCGTCGTTAAGAGGGCAATGCAGACCTATGATGCAAGTGTGGCAGTGGCGAACGGCAAGTATCAGGAGCATGCATCGTCGGCGAGAACACGTTACCTGACTGACCTTGAAGCGGCGATGGATTCTGCATTTGAGCGGACGGACCTTGAGGAAGCAAATCGAATTGATGCGGTGATTGAACTACTGCGTGCAGAGGCTGCACGTGAGGCTCGAATTGATCAATTACTGGGTACAGTGACATTCATGGATATAGAAGGCGTTGGTGACACGATTGTCTACTTGATCGAGATGCGCAGCAGCATGGGCGGCAATCGACTAAAGGTCGCTAAAAGCCAACTGAAGGCCAGCCTGCAACGCTTGCAGCCCAATCAGAAGTTCGCCGTGATCTTTTACAACGAGTATCGCGAACGACTGAAACTGCGGCGCCAGGGCGATCAGTCGATGTATTTCGCCACCGACGTCAACAAAGAACTGGCGGGGCACGAAGTGGATCGCGTCGCTTCCGCTCGTGGCGCGGATCACATGCCCGCGCTCCTGGAAGCAATCAGCCTGAAACCTGATGTGATTTACTTCCTCACCGATGGTGATGAACCGGAACTCTCCCCCGCTCAACTAGCTGAGATTCGCCGACTTGCAGCAAGTTTAACGATTCATGTTGTTAGACTCAGCGGCGGTGGAAAACCGCCCTCGCGCGAATCCACTTGGCCCGAACGCCTCGCACGTCACTCTAGCGGCGAATATCGTGAAATCAACATCGACACGTTCTTGAAGTAGTAAGTGTTATCGCGCGAATCTGCTGCAACTGGGTCACAACGTGGTCGCTCAATTTGGACCTTTGGGCTCCTCCGCAGTACTTTGCTTGGAACTCTTGAGGAACGGACCCTTAACTGTCTTTTTGCGTTTCTTCAATTCCTCTCGAATCCACTTCTGATCTTCTTTGCTGAGAGTTGAAATTGCGACTTCAATTGTGGTTCCATCGCTTTGTACCTCCAGCTTGGCATTTGATTTCGCAGTTCCAATGAACTTTGCGACAACCTCTTTCTCGGCGATCACCCAAGTTCTGATCAATGCTCGTTCCTCAGCCTCTTGCTGTTCCTTGAGCATGTCGTCAAATTTTTTGTGATCCAATACGAGTACAGTCTTCTTCCCACCGGCAACCGTCTCGTAATCAAATGTTTCCGGGATTGCAAATGGTTGGGCGATGACGACTTCTTCCCCGTCAGAGAGTTTATCAGTGGGAAGGCCTCGAATCAGAATTACCGAATGCTCTCTACCCTCACGGGGATTTTCGATCGGCACGGCCAAGAACTCCGTTGCACTGACCACGCTTAGAACGCTGAACATGTGACTTGTGTATCCCCAGTCACCCACTTGGAAATCTGCCGGGGATTTTGTGGCTAGGGTTCCGCGAAAATACTGTTCTGTTTTTGGATTTAAGCGGTCATCAACGCCGAAGATACGTTGTCCCGCTTCAAAAGCCTTGCTTTTCCGCAAGGGAAAGTCATCCACATCAACCCCAAGTACCACTGCTCCAGGGTCGCCTAGTTTGCGTTGTGTACTCCGGCCTTGGGCGAAGGAATCGCCTTGGGACAAAACGAACAGGAGAAAAACAACGAGACGGGTCATAGCCATTTGCAAACTCCAGCATCATTGATGCGGAAGGAACGAAACTGACATTCATACTATCATACCGATTCCGCCTGCGCCAAATGGCGTCTAAGAGTGCTGCCTGAAGTGTGGTCGCTTGCCCGCCATTTGCTTCAGGAGATACCGTAATCCCAGATTTGGCAATCATTGAGTGGATCATTGGTGACCCTCACGCTTTGGGGACAAGGAGAAAACCTGGCAAACGTTTGTACTCAGTGTAAAGCGACGCTGGGGTTCCTGAAGAATGTGGCATACTCCATCGAGACAGATCCAGGGGGCAGCTAGTGCGAGAAGTGCTTCAATCAGTTCCATGCCGACAAAGAGGCGAGAATTGCGAAGTCTCAAGAGGCTGAAAAACAGCGGTTGATCGAACAACTGATTTCCATCCGTGACTGCAAATCCGGATCACAATGAACTTGCCACGCGAATGTCCCTGTCGTAACCTGCTTGCCGCAGTGTGTTTCATCCCGAAATGATTCAGCGGCAAAATCGCAGAGCTGCAGAATCGCAAATCTGCAATGAAACGCAAATGCGAATAAGCCCATCAGCGGAATGGCGTTGGGTCGCGTGTTGACAGGGAAATTCTTCTCCCGCCATCCGCTGATGGGGGGCGTTAGGCCTCAACACCAAGTCTACGCTCGGAATTAGCCATCACCAAGCAACGGGAGCATTTCATGGCAACAGAAAATTGCGTTCATTGCGGAAAGCTCTTTCAACCAACGAATTCGATGATCACAATTTGTCCTTCGTGTCGCAGTGCAGTTGTAACAGCTACGGCGGTTGATGGGCCAACACAAGCTAGTCCGAAAACTTCCGCAACCACCAGTAACCCGACTGTAGTGCAAGTACCCGTCTTGTCACACGTCAAGGTCATTGATATTGATATGCCTTTTGGGTCGATGGTTTCATTCATGGTCAAGTGGGCTATTGCATCTATTCCAGCTTTTATCATTTTGTTTGTTATTTGGTTTATTGCTAGTTCGGTATTGTTTGGGATTTTCAGAAGGTGAATGGTTTGTAGGTCGACCTAACCTCAGATTGATGCGTCCGCAGTTTTCGGTGGCCAGATGATCGTCACCCCACCCTACGGTAATCCCAGATTTCGCAATCATTGAGTGGATCATTGGTGACCTGACCGCTTTGGGCGTGAGGAGAAAACATGGCAAACGTTTGTACTCGATGTAACGTCACGTTGGGGACGTTTACAACGCCCTACTCCTCTGGAAGACATAGCAACCTCTGCTTCAATTGCTTCAATGAGTTGGAGTTGAATGTCGAGGCGAAGCGAATTCAAGAAGCCAAAAATCAGCGTTTGAAACTGCTGAAAAACGTCATCGTAACCACGACTCCCGGAGTCGATGGTTACAGGGTGATGGAATACCTTGGAATCGAAAGTGTGGAGTTCGTAATCGGCACTGGAGTGTTCTCCGAAGTCTCAAGTTCCATCGCTGATTTCTTCGGAGCGCGGTCGTCGGCATTCGAGAAGAAGCTGCGCGAGGCAAAGCAACATTCAATGGAAGCGCTGAAGTTCCTCGCAGTAGAAAAGGGAGCCAACGCAGTGGTGGCAGTCGATCTGGATTACACAGAGTTTTCCGGTAACCGGATCGCACTCATCATCAATGGTACACTCGTGCGAATTGAACCAATTGGCGAGGCCTGAGTGAAGTGTGGCACTTTGAACTGGACCGTTTTGGACACCGCCATAACAAATCAAATCGCTTAATTACCCGTCACGCTAATTCCGCCTGAACGTCGTTCGACCACGCGACCGTCGCACCCGCCTGCCTTGCAGCCGCTGTTACGAGTTTCCGTTTTTCCAGGAAGCAGTATCGCAAGGCGTCCTGCAGGTCTGCTTGCTCCTCGGCATCTGTTTCAGTGAAGTCACTGCCGAGTTTCAGTATCGATTGATGGGCTTGAAACAACGCATTACAGAATCTTAGTCCGTGCGAGGTCCAAGTCTTCCGTTTCTGATTCCGGGCTCGCTCGACTTCTTCTACCCACACTCCAAAGAATCGATCGGGACCGCCGAGCGTGGTCAACATCATCAGCACCAGGTTGCTGATCTTCTGAAAACTGCGGAGTCTCGAAATTCGGGTGGTGAATTTCTGAATCTCGCGCCCCTTCTTCTTACGCTGAATCGCCCTGCGCCTGTCTCGTTCGTATTCTGAATGACATTGCCGACATTTGGTCATTCGTGAATCTGACGTTTTTGACCGACGCCGGAATTCCGTGACCGGCAGTGCTCTTGCGCAGGTCGAACAGATGAATGATTCATCGAGTGATATCGTCGTCATTTCATGTCTCGTCTGTGTGCGGCTGCGAAAAACCCTGCAAAATGCGTTTTTAGTGATTCCGGTAGCAAACATTTGCCCTGCCTACGTTTGCGGCATTTTTCCCTATCGTTGTGCCACAAAGCAAGACCGCAAACCAACGGATAAGCACTAAAACCGGGATGAACTGAAAAGCAGCGCCGAAAAGCCAGTGTCTCCCTGCTCCGAACACCTGCTGAAAGTCACATTGCAGAAATGCGGCGTTCAATTAGGATCTCTGCAACGGGTGGTTTTTTCGGGTTCGAAACCGGATGGCCCAACGCGGCGCTGGGTTGAGTTGTTCACCTTTCCGAACAACTCCCCAGCCCGGCCCGCTTTGGGAAAGGGTCTCATCATGCCTGCGGATCAACTGGGCACCATCGAGAAACAAATTCGCACGGACTTGAAACAATTCCCCGTGGCCGATGTCCTTCGGTTGCTTGACTCGTTGAAAGCTTCATTCGAGAAAGAACTGTTTGGCGGCTTAAAATGGAAGGACAGCCTCGAAGATTCAGGATTACTTGACAAGGCCATCGAAGACGATCGCCACCTTTCACATCGCGTTGCCTTATGTCGGATTTGGAAAGACTCACTTCGTGAGTTTGCAAGACTGCTCAAAAATGGTGAATCTGCCGTGAAGGCGTCACAGGGGTTGGTCCGATCTATCGAATCTATGGTGGCAGTCGTAAACGACCTCGAATGCATCGAATCGAATAAGCATTACCCCGAAGCGCCCTTCCGTCGCATGGTCTATGATGCAAGGGAAGGTCTGACGGCGAGGTACGACGATGCGATGCGGGAACTAGAAGTTCGGTTAAAGTATGCCGTAGCAGCGGACACCCCAGCGAATGTTGTTTCGATTGGCGAATCGGACGCTGCGATTGCGGCACCATCTACAAGTTGTGTTGCTTCAGGATCGGTGGAATCGGAGACCTTTACCAATGAAATTGCACTAGCGGTGGCTAAAGAAAAATCGGCAGACCAGACGCTCGTTTCCGCCGATCAGTTTGGGGCGTTCGCAAAAGCAGGTGACAAGGTTCCCGACGCCTACAAAGAGCAAGGCCGCGAATGCGGACCACTTGAAGGCGGCAAGACCGCGCTTGCGAAAGCTGTCACACGCAACCCAAAGGCAAAGCCGGACGATTTGAAGAAACATCATGGCAGGAAAGTGTTCGTCCGTGAGATCAGTAAGCGAAAACTAGAAGTCTTTTTCCGTTCGTTCCGAGAATTCAATGCAGCAAAAGAGCGGATAACTTCGGCTAACTCCGAGTAACTCCGCTTAACTCCGAGTAACGACCCGACTTCGTTTCGATTCTCTGAACACCCTGCGAAAGCCTTTGAGCTCTCGCAGGGTGTTCGTGTTTAATCCTGTCAGTCCCGCAATGGGAACAACTGATTTTCAGTCAATCGAAAAGGCCAAACGCGATGGTAACTACGAAACACACCGCCCTGAACAGGCACGACCGACGACACGCGGACGATCCCCCGGAGCTGATGACAAAGAAACAGGTGGCTGAGTTTCTCCAATGCAGCCAGCGACAAGTTGAACTGCTGACTCGGAAAAAACGCATTTGCCAGCCAGTCTATCTGGGCACATCGTCGCCAAGATGGAAACGCGATGAACTCTTGGTCAGCATTGGCAATGCTGCTCAAGGCATGAACGGCGGTGCAAAGTGAGCAATGATTGGAACACAATAATTGCAAGGAAAGCTGATGAGCAAGGCTTGGATAATCCCTATGACACTCTTGACGCTCTCATGGAAGAACTGCCGGAGCTGAATAATAACATTGATGCTGCCAGCCAGGCTCTGCATGAAGCCGAAGCCGCGATGCAAGATCACGGTCACAAAATCGAGGCAGCTAAATCTGCTATCCACTCTGCCATCAGAGATGAAGTCAGAGCCACCGCAGAGAATCGATGAGTGTTTCCATTCCCGCCAACAAGTGACTTTGAGCATCTGGGCGCTGAGTCCGGTGCATTTTTCCGGTGAGAGTTTTCCGAAAGGTGTTTTCAAATGGTTGATGCAATCGACGATGTCTTATGTGATCGCAACAAACCCTGGGAGGATTATGGCAGCACTGCAATCCGTCGATGCGTCCGGAACGACGCCATTGTCGAGATTCTTTTTCGAGCAGGACAACTTGCAAAATGTATGCCTGACAACGCTCCGGATCAGGAGCACCTCGACAGGCTGCATCGGGCGCTGACGGATGCAGCAACGGCAATGCAGGCTGCATTGAAACCATACGCGGACCCGGTCGTTTAACACAAACAAGCCCCGGACGCTTTCACGTCCGAGGCTTCTCTTTTCTTCGTTCGCCCTGGCAGGCGAAACACATGCAACGACCAACGGATTTTATCGATGACACACGTCCCATTCAATCCCGCTTTGAATGCCAATGAGATTAAACGCCAAGCGGCTGGACGCTGGATTCAGATTCTGCAATCCGTCTGCCGGTTGACGGAACGACAATTGAACCCAAAGGTTCACGGTCCCTGCCCACAATGCGGCGGGATTGATCGTTTTCGCGCACTCGGTGACGTTGCTGAATCTGGGGGGCTGTACTGCAACCAGTGTTTTTCGAAAGGCAACGGCGATGGATTCGCGGCCATCCAGTGGCTGAATGGATGCACGTTCAACGGTGCCTTGAAGTTGGTCTCTGAGTTCCTCGGGAATCAATCCAGCCAGGGGAATGGCCATCACAAGCCAAAGCCGAAGGAATCAGCGAAGCCGAAAACGGTTCACGCCACATCGGCCAAAGCAGCGGACGCATTCGCTTACGGGCTCGCTCAAAGCGGTATCCTGACGAACAAGCGAAAGCCGGACGCAGGCTGGCGGTATCGTCATGCAAACGGTACTGAAGCGTTCTCAGTTGTTCGATGGAACTTGCCAGACGGAACAAAGACGTTCGGACAAATCACAAAAGTCGCAGGCGGCTGGATCTGCGGCGGTATGCCAAAGCCCCGCCCGTTGTATCGTCTGCCGGAAATCATCGACGCTGCAGAAGTCTGGATTTGTGAGGGCGAGAAGTCTGCCGACGCTGCCGTATTGCTGGGACTGCAGGCGACGACGTCGGCTGGCGGTTCCGGAGCTGCGGAGAAAAGCGACTGGCAACCATTGGACGGGAAAACGGTTTACATCCTGCCGGACAACGACGAGCCGGGCGAGAAGTATGCCAGAGAAGTCGTTGAACTCATTCGTAAGCAAGCGCCAAACGCAACGGTTTACGTGAAGCGTCTGAAAGACGACTGGCCAGAGATCCCGGACGGCGGCGACGTCTTCGACTGGCAAGAACAATTCGACACAGCGGACGCTGGGACGCTGCGGGCTCGCCTGCGTTCAATTTCCAATTCTCTGTCTGAATTTGTCGGCGATTGCCCCCTGAAACACGGGCCAAACAGGGCATTCGCCGACAAAGCAGATGAGTTTACACCGTTTCCTGTCGATGAATTGCCCCCGGTTCTGACGAAGTTCTGCCGGGAAGTAGCGGCGGCGGTGGGTTGCGATGAGTCATTCCCGGCGATGGTTTGCCTGGCTGTTTGTGCGGCTGCGATCGGTACAAGCCGGCAACTCTGCATTAAGTATGGTTGGTTCGTACCGCCGATCCTATGGACGATTCTTGTCGGTGAAAGTGGAACTCAGAAAAGCCCACCCTTCAGAATGGCAATGGCTCCGCTGAAAGATCGTCAGCAACGTGACGCTGATTCTTATGGAGCGGCGAACTGTCAGTATCAATCTGATTTGAAAGCGCACAAGAGGGCATCGAAGGCGTGGGAAAAGAAACCAGACGGGGACGCACCGGAACCGCCCGAAAAGCCGATACGAAAACGCTGCATCGTTCAGGACGCGACGATTGAAGCACTTGCCCCAATACTGAATGAGAACACTCGGGGCGTGTTGCTCGCAAGGGATGAACTCAGCGGTTGGCTGGCTGGATTCGATCGGTATTCAAGCAAGTCGTCTGCATCCTCTGAAGTTCCGAAGTGGCTGGAAATCTACAACACGGAACCGATCACGATTGATCGGAAAACAGGCGATGAGAGATTCCTGTTTGTTCGTCGCCCGTCAGTCTCGATCTGCGGGGGAATTCAACCGGGCATCCTGTCACGTTGTTTGACCGCTGAGCATAAGGAAAACGGGTTGCAGAGTCGTCTGCTGATGACGTTCCCGCCAAGACAGGCGAAACAATGGCGGGACGATGAAATGAGCGTTGCAACGCAACTCGCTTACAGTGACTGCATTCGTGATCTGTTCGAATTGCAGGGTGATGATTCATCTGGCGAGAGTAAACCAGCAACTCTGAAACTCAGTCCAGATGCACGGGCGTTGTTTCGCCAGTACGTCGATGCGACCGGACTGGAACAGGCTGCCATGCACGGCCATCTGGCTTCTCAATGGTCAAAGCTGGAAGAGATCCCAGCGCGGCTGGCCATCATCCTGCATTGTGTGCGCCAAGTCACAACGGGCGTTACTGATTATTGGGCGGTTGACGGTCCCACAATGCAATCGGCTATCAACCTCGGTGAGTGGTTCAAGAATGAGACACTGCGGATCGGTCGAACGCTGGTTGAACCTGAGGCACTCCGGGAAGCCAGACATCTGGCAGCGTGGATTCAGGCACATCACGGCGGGCGAATCACCGCACGGGATTTGTGC
>JAYTAK010000488.1:0-4031 GCA_043737515.1 Candidatus Kuenenia sp.
CGGTTTGCATGCCACGTTCTCGTTCCGGGGCTCCAGCCCGGGAACGCACTGCCTTGGAGGCTCCCGCCTCGCTGGTTTATCAGAGGAGGCTGGAGCCTCCGTTCAGTGCGTTCCGAGGCTGGAGCCTCGGAACGAGTCAAGGCCTACATTTCTGCGGATGAACTGTTTCACGGCAGTGCTGATACGGTTAACATGTAGATCATGCCACAAATCCACTCCCCGCCTGGGAAAATGCCAGTGCCTCGTATCAACACGAAGCGATTTTTGAAACAAAATCGACGTTCGTTCGGCAACACGTCATGCCTCGGTTTTTCGGGTCTCGTTGCGGCCGCAATGATGGCTCAGGAAGATCGAGCGATTGCTGATCATCCTTTGGAATGGCAGGCTCCGGACGGACTTCCGCATCGAACTCCGAAAGCGAAAAGTGTCGTATGGCTGTTCATGAACGGCGGCGTTTCGCAGGCAGAATCCTTCGATCCCAAGCCGATGCTGACTCAGTACGCAGGCAAGTCCATCAATGAAACTCCGTTCGCAGACGTCCAGAATCCCGAAAAGCTGAAACTCGCACGGGTGACTGTGGTCAATGACGCCAACGGGCAACAACGGAACAAACTGTATCCGCTGCAGGTGGGTTTCCGGAAATACGGGCAGTCGGGAATTGAATTGAGCGACTGGGTTCCGCACGTCGGCGGCTGCATCGACGACATAGCCGTGATTCGATCGATGTACACGACGGACGACAACCACGGCGCGCAGACACAGTTTCATTCCGGGCGGCACATGCTGGATGGAGAATATCCGACGCTTGGAGCCTGGGTTCACTATGGACTGGGCACGCTCAACGACAACCTGCCGCAGTTTATCTCGATGGGTAAACGCGAATACTGGAATGCGAAGGATGGACATTATCTCGGACCAGCGCATGACGCCGTGCCGATTCAGGTCGATCCGACGAATCCACTGGACTATGGCAAGTCAGCGGCCGGTCTGACACACGCGGAACAGAAGCTGGCATTTGATCTGGTCGGGCGGTTGAATCGATTGAAGGGAGAGCAGTATCCGGATGACGCCTCATTGGCAGCGCGGATCAAAGCGTATGAGCTGGCGTTTCGGATGCAGTCGTCAGTGCCTGAGACGCTGGATTTCAGTTCGGAGACTCAGGCGACACAGGACAGTTACGGGCTCAACAATTCTGAGACGCGGGATTTTGGTATGCAGATGCTGGCGACGCGGCGATTCATTGAACGCGGTGTGCGGTTTATCCAGGTTCAGCACGGGGCAGGGGGGGCCGGTGTCTGGGATGCTCACAGCGCCTTGAAGTCGAATCATGAAAAGAATTTCAAGGCCGTCGATCAGCCGGTCGCAGCGTTGTTGAAAGACCTGAAACAACGAGGCCTGCTGGATTCGACCATCGTCGTGTTTGCGAGTGAATTCGGACGCACGCCGGGGACTCAGGGCGCGGACGGACGCGATCATCACATCTACGGTTTTTCCGTCTGGATGGCTGGCGGCGGCATCAAAGGCGGCATCGCGCACGGCGTCACGGACGAAATCGGGTTTCATGCAGTCGAAGACCGACACTACGTCACCGACGTCCATGCCACGATTCTGCATCAAATGGGCCTCGATTCACGTCGCCTCGAACTCCCTGATCGCAAGCGACTGGACATCGATCACGGACAGCCGATCCTGGCGATCGTATGAGTTGGCGAGAAACTCCGTAGGATGGACATTCATGTCCGTCGCACCCTGAAAAAGCGTGGCCGATCTGCAAGGGCGTGTTCGGCGAGAGTTTCCCTTGAAAATCTCGGACAAGAATGTCCAAGGTACATAAGAATACAATCTCAATCGCGGCGACCGAAGCGCCATTGATGGTAGTTGGCCAAGCCCTGGCCCGCGCGACCGCCGGGCCAGTTGGATCGCTCCCATTGCCCGGTTTGCTCGTCGGGGCGTTCGCTGTTGTAATACGACAGGTGATCAGCGGATGACCAGCCGCCGTCTTTCGCGGTGGCAGCTTTCATTGAAAATCCAAAGAGCCGCTTCAGGAGCTGCACCAGTTGCATACACGCCGCCAGAGACACGAACATCGCAAGTGCGAGCGGAGGAATGAAGGGGCCCAGATGATAAAAGCGTTCGATCGATGGCCATAAAAATGGCCAGCAAACGATCACGACCAGAGTCGCCAGACTGAGCCATGGTCCGTAAGGAAACTCATTATCACGATGCGTCAGCCAGTTCGCCAGGGCTGCGAAAATTGCCAGGAAGGGGGCGAGGAAGAAGACGACGACGACCAGTTGCCATCCAATGACGCTGCCGATCATGGCCATCAGGACGACATCGCCAAACCCCATTGCCTCCACTTTGAAGATCCAGAATCCTGCCAGTCGCACGAGCCACACGACACCGCCGCCGACCAGCAGGCCGACAACACTCACCAGAAACCCGTGTACATGCGGATGCTCGATCGCAAACGGGAGACTGTCCCAGGAAAACATGAACAACCGCAGCCAGTCCGGTGCGTTTGGACGCAGGCTCTGAATGATACTGGCATCCTGCAACCAAAGCGGCAATATGAATGTCTGACCACAGATCGTTGACACGATGATGGCGAAGAACATCATCGGAACCGTCGAGCCGTCCGGAATGATCCGCAATTCGAAGTCGATAAACGTCGCCACGATCAGGCAGCAGATCATGGCGATGTGCAGCAGATAGCGAACATGCAGCCAGACGGCGGGCGACCAGAGCGTCGTAATGTTCTGCGGTCCAACCGGGCACTGCAATCCCGCGTTATTCACCGAACCCCAGAAATTGGTCGGCATCTCAATCTGATACACGACGACGAACAGAATCCCCGTGAGCAATTCCACGAGCGGATAACGTGGTGAAATCGACCGACGGCAACTGCGACATTTTCCCAGCAGCAGCAGCCATCCGATCAACGGGATATTATCGTGCCACTTGATCGATGCCGCACAACGCGGACAGCCGGAGCCGTGGCTGGTGAGAGATCTCAATTGATCCCGTAATCGCAGCTTTGACGGAAAACGATGGATGCAGACGTTCAGGAAACTGCCGATGCAGCAGCCGAGAATAAACAGGAACGGCAACACGAACAGACGAGGCAAGTCAAAGTAGTTCACTGGTCGGCTCCATCGCTTTGGGTATCCGGGAATCCGTCTCCAATCGAAGGGTCAATCTGTCGTGCGATCCTGCGTGCGACCTGCTCCGGCCATTCGCGCTCAGAATCCACAATGATCGTGGCACATTCCCGGTAGAGTGGCTCCCGGATCGCCATCACCTCAGCGACTTCTTCGGCGATGGGCCGACCGGTCAGGCTTGGTCGGTTTTCGCCCGCAGATCGATCGCGGCTGAGTCGTTTGGCGAGGACTTCGATCGATGCATGAAGCCAGACGACCGGGCCAGCCGCTTTCATAAGCACTCGATTCTCTTCTGCCAGGACGGCACCACCACCGCTCGCCAGAACCAAATGATCCCGCTGCAGCAGTTCTGCCAGAACCTCCGATTCGCGTTTTCTGAATCCCGCTTCGCCTTCGGTTTCAAAGATCTGACGAATGGAACATGCCGCGCGTTCCTCAATCACACGGTCACTGTCGATCCAGCTCCATTCCAAACGCCGCGCAAGACGCGGTGCGATGCTCGACTTTCCACAGCCTCGATATCCGATGAGTGTAATGACCATTCGCAGTTGTCAGTTGTCAGTTGTCAGTTGTCAGTTCTGCTTCTTAATCCTACTCTTGATCTTAATCTTAATCGATTTGCGTTGTCGTCGTGCGTTGTCGTTGTGCTTGAGGTGGGTGAACTTGATCTGTTTTTCACCTGACGGTGGGCCGCAGGCATCGACTAAAGCATTGAACATTGACCGGCACGGCGCTAGCCCAATGGCACTTGGTTTGCCTCAAAAGTAGCAGGCACACTCCGTGTGCCGTCCGCCAATTCGCCCGTTTTCAAGGGCTACGGCACTTGGAAAGTGCCTGCTACTTTCTAAACCAAGTGCCATTGGGTCGATG
>JAYTAK010000489.1:0-4030 GCA_043737515.1 Candidatus Kuenenia sp.
TGGCTCCTGCAACCCATATCGCCGGACGCTGCGAGCGCGGCCCGATGGGCACGCGGTTAAACGGGTTGATGCCTGACGTCGCTGAGTCAGCACGCTGCCCGCGAGTTGGCATTCGTTTCCGCAACTCGGTAGAGTGACTTCCTGGCAGAAGACCCGAGAACAGATTCCGCACGAACTTTCAGCAGAGAGCAGCGACGATGGCAATCAACTATGAACACTCGGTCGAAGTGAACAGCAGCCCGGAACAGGCGTTTGCTGTGATCGACGATCTGCCAAGGAATACCACCGAGATGTGCGTCTGACGCACGGTCACATCATCGACAGGCACAGGAAACGCACACGCTGGAGTCATGGATCGAGGATCGCCTTCAGAGCCTGCATCGCGTCCTTTGTTTGTTTCGGCACGCCCAGCCGAATCAGCGGCGACATCAGCTTTCCGATGAACGTCTTCGGGGTGATCGTGATGACGTGAGTCATCTTCGCTCCTGCCGATGTCGGTGCAATGTTGAAATCGATCACGACCTGAAACGTCTTGTCGTCAAAGTGGTATGTCAGTTTCCTGCCAGGACTCCGGGCCGTGATTTCGCCGTCCATGACTCCGATTCGCCCACCTTGATTGAACGTGTACTTGAGCTTGTCGCCGATGTTGTTGGGTCCCGGACTCAACTTTTCCAGCGACACGCAGACACACAGCCACTCCGGAGTCCTTGCCAGATCATCGATCACAGCAAACGCCTGTTCCGGGCTGCTGTTCACTTCGACCGAGTGTTCATAGTTGATTGCCATCGTCGCTGCTCTCTGCTGTAACTTCGTGGGGAATCTGCACTCCGGGTCTTCTGCCAGGAAGTCACTCTACCGAGTTGCGGAAACGAATGCCAACTCGCGGGCAGCGTGCGTGACACTCGTAGCCACAAGCACCGGACACGCTGGACGAGCGTGCGTGACTCAGCGACGTCAGGCATCAACCCGTTTAACCGCGTGCCCATCGGGCCGCGCTCGCAGCGTCCGGCGATATGGGTTGCAGGAGCCAGCGGCAAAGTCGAAGCGGGCGACGGGTGGCGGTGGGAAGCCGAAGCGGAACGGCACACGCAACTAAAGGAAGAAACCATGAGACGTTCGACACGCCCCAAAAGGACAACGGCATGGGGGCGTCGCCGTTGAGTCTTTTGGCACGCCAACGCGAGGTAAGGTGAGCGGCGAGTGGCGAGGCGTGAGAATCGTAGGGTGGGACCAGCGGCTGACAAGCCGCGCCGGCCCACCGTGGCGGAGGTTGCACAATGGTGGGCCGGCGCTCGCATTGCTCGCTTGTCCCACCCTACTTTTTGAAACGCCAGCACGGGGTGTTATTCGCGACGGGCCTCCCGGAAGGCTCGTCTCGGCGCATACCGCGACAACCATTTGTAACCCGTCTTCCGACTTACGCCGAACCGACGACACAATTCACTCACATTGGCACCTTCCACCGAAGCCAACACGACAAACTCTTCTCGCTGAGACATCGAAGACACTTCTTTCCAAGCCATTCCAATCCTCCTTTCCGAGGACCGGTAGCTTGACATAAATGTGTTACCCATGTCTCCGAACACCTGTTACCCATCTCTCCAGTCTAAACAACGGAGCGTGATGGCTACTTTGGGTTGCGGGCGAAGCCCGTGCTGGGTTTTCTGCATCGGAGCCCGGAAGTCTGAAACGAATCCGGCCAGGTCGCAGGCCGACCACCAGCGAGCATTCGCTCGCCGGATCGAACCTAACCGTCAGGATCGTCGAGGAGTTGCTGCAGCCGTTCGGCGTGCTCGGGCAGAAGTTTCGGGAGCCACGCTGCATCGACGAGGCCGATCGAGATGAAATCCAGGAGATGCATCTGATCTTTACGGCGGAATGAATTCAGTTTCATTCTTACCAGAGCTTCCAGCGTCAGTATGTCGTATTCTTCGGCATGTTCGATCTCCGTGACTTCGGCAGACGGCGTGGCATACTGAGGCCGGACTTTCTCACCGGCATACAGTAGATGCACGGCGTTGCGAGGGCTGCCGTCGGGGCCGTCGATAAAGCAATCGACGCCCATCAATTCATGGTGCGTGAATCCAACGGCTTCAAGGGCTGTTTTTACCGCATCGAAGTCTGACCGACGCACCAGAATGTCAACGTCCTGCGTATTGCGAACCGCCGCCCGATCAACACGCGCGACCCACGCAGCGACGGCGTTACCACCGGCGACGGCGTACGGGATATTGGCGGCCCGCAACGCAGCAGTGGCGCGCAGGGCTCGTTCACGAACGGCTTCCACGGCTTCAATCATCCTTTGCCAGGAAA
Source organism: Candidatus Kuenenia sp. (assembly GCA_043737515.1). GTDB lineage: Bacteria > Planctomycetota > Planctomycetia > Planctomycetales > Planctomycetaceae > SXXK01. The sequence continues at coordinate 2,314 of JAYTAK010000489.1, forward strand.
ATGGTTTTAGCACAATCGACAATGAAGTGCCCCCACGACATCTGGTCCGTCTCACAACAGGAAAGATTGTATCCGTCCACAGTTGTGATGCAACGACAGTTCGCTCGAGTACCACGGACGGCCCGTTATTGACGATGCGTAAGGACTGCCGCACCAATAAGTGTCCCCTCGTGGCGGATGCTGCCAGCATCCGAACCGACGCTGGCAGCGTCGGCCACGACAGTTATTTCCGCGCCGGTCCTAATCTGCAGGGTGTCACAAGCGACGCGCAGGCACATGTCCGCCGACGGAGAGGCGGACCTACGTAGGCGAGCCGCTCCGTCGGCTCGCACCAGACACGGCGGCGAAGCCATTGATGCGTCAGAATAGATTCGGTTGTGGGCGAAGCCCGCGCCAAGAATTCACCACGCGGTCAGATGCTGATGATGTGCAGCCTTAAGAGCAACGTAAAGAGCAACGCACCTGAAGGCTGACACCCAAACGTCCCCCAACCACGCAATCTGCGTGTCACGACTGTTGCTGCGAGTGTTTTCCCTCGTACCGTGCGGGGAAGAACTCGGTCTGATCTGGCTTTGGTAACTCAGGCAAGGCTTGCGGGATATTCGGATTGTAGCGACGCCCTGCGGCCAGCCGATGCCGACGATATGCAGTCTCTCAACTCACAATTCGATCTGCTTGGTCGCCTCATTGACGCCACGGAAGTGCGTCATCGAACGATCAGCAACAACATCGCAAACGTGAATACGCCCAACTACCGGCGGATGGACGTTGAGTTTGAACAGCAACTGGCGCGGGAATTATCGAATTCGACAAACACGAACGGCAGTTCCGCGATCACGACTAAACCGGAAATGGTTCTCACTCCGGGTCTGACGGCTCGAGCGGACGGGAACAACGTGGATATCGATCGCGAGATCGGACAATTGAACAAGAACGCGATGCTGCAGCAAACGTATGTGCAGTTGCTCAGCACTTATCTGGAACAAATGCGTCTGGCGATTCAGGGCTGATTGAAAATCGCCTGTTGATGCCGAAAAAAACGTCACCGAAGTCAAATCGAACCCGTTGGACAGGAGGCTCAAACGTGTCAATGAATCAAATCCTTTCCGGCATGGACATCAGTGCATCCGGGTTGACGGGCGAACGTCTGCGGATGGAAGTGGCGGCGAACAACATCGCCAATCAGCATTCGACCAGAACCGCGCAAGGTGGTCCGTATCAGCGGCAGCAGGTCACATTTGCATCGACGATGGATCAACTTGTGACACCCGGCGGCCGAATGAGTCGCCACGGCGGAGGAGCAGCTCACGAATTGAATGGCGTCACGGTCGTCGGAGTTTCCAGCGACACTGCACCTGGCACAAGCATTTACGATCCGGGACACCCCGACGCCGATGTGACGGGTCATGTGCAGCAATCCAACGTCAACCTGCCGCACGAAATGGTAGATCTTGTCACTGCCAGCCGCGCCTATGAAGCCAATCTGAAGTCAATGGAGATATTTCGTCAAATGGCCGAACAGGCTCTGTCTCTGCTGAGAGGCTCGCGCTGATGTCCATGCAATCGATCAGTGCTCCGGGGATTCTGCCGCCGGCGATTCAGAATCCTGTGCGTGACTCCAAATCGGCAAACGCGGATATGCCGTTTGCAGACATGGTCAAAGGTCTGGTCACGGATGCAAATCAGGAGCAACTCAAGTCACAGGACGGCGTCCGGC
>JAYTAK010000490.1:0-9207 GCA_043737515.1 Candidatus Kuenenia sp.
CGGCATACGCCAGTTCGATCCAGTCGATCCGCATCTTGCCCGGCTGCTCTTTCGGATCAATCCGCAGGCCGGTGACGCGCCCGTCGTCGCCGAACGGAATCTCATAGAGCATCTCGCGGCCCGGTTCGATGTTGAACGTCACGAGCCGCGCGGCATCGGGCTGCGGTCGCTCTTCGGTCCACCAAAACATCTGCCCGAAGCCGGATTCGTCCCCCTTCGCCCAGAACCGCAGCACCAGATGTCCCGGCTTCGCGGGCCGCTTGAGCGTGACGCCGATGAAGGGATCAACGCCGGTCGCGTTGAGGAACAGCGATCCCTTTTCGACCTTGAGTTCGACCTGATTCATGGCCTTCCAACCGGCGGCGTCTTTGTCGAACCGCCAGTCCTCGATCAGCGACGACGCAGTCCCCTTCGCAACGGCCGCATTGGGAATCAGCGCGGCGAACTCGATCTGCGCCGACCGAGTCCCGGCATCGCGACTAAAGACCTCGACCAGCCGATACTCCAGCGGCAAGCCCGACAGCGCGGCGGTCAGCGGCTGACCTTCCAACATCGACAAGCCGAGCCATCGCGACGCGACCTCGTTCGCCGGCGAATGCGGCAACGGATGAGCGTTCGGACTGCCGATGCGGAGGCGGACTCGCAGTTCCGGCTCGTTGATGACCTTGATGAGCGACGGTCGCCAACCTTGCTCGACCAGCGGAACGTCCCCGCCGCGCGACACGACCAGCGGCTTCGCATCGCGCTGCAATGTGACGGCCGCCAGGCAGAGCGGATCGAGCAACTCCTGCACGCGCGCCGCAACTCGTGCGTCATCGTTGACCAAGTTCAGTTCCTTGATGCCGCGCTGCAAGTCATCGGGCAGCGGAGAACCGATCTGCTCCATCGCCTCTTGCAACCGCAGTACCTGAGCCAGCAACGGCTGCCGCTCGACGCTGGCAACTTTCGGCCACTCCGCCGCAGCGATTGAAGAGCAAACGGACATCAAGAGCATAGCGACCAGAAGCCGCAATTTCGTAAAAGTCAACACGATCCAAAACCTTTCTTCTGTTCCCATCCGCAGTCCGGCTCTGTCATCCGCAGGATTATGAATTTGTGATGACCTGCGGATGGCAAGGCCGAACTGCGGATGAAGAAGGTGAGATGCGTCGTTGGATTCAAAAGTGCATGATGACCAGAAACCGCAATTTCGTAAAGGACGTCACCCAGCAAGACCTTTCTTCTGTTCCCATCCGCAGTCCGGCTCTGCCATCCGCAGGTTTATGAATTTGCGATGACCTGCGGATGGCCGTATGACGCTGCTTCGGCGGGGCAGATTCATCGACTTTCAGGATCTCCCGAATGCGATCCACCATCATGGCGAGTTTCAGAGAATTCGGAGTCTCTCGCCGACGGTACCGCTGCGGCTCACCCTCACCATGCAGTACCTCGCGCACTTTGTACCGCGAACGGTGAAACTTTCTCGCGATCTCACGAATGCTCATCCCGTCCCGATGAGCACGACGTATCCGACCGGATTCTTGCACCGTCAACATCCTTGACATCACCTCTGCCTGAAAAACAGGCAGATTCTACTGTCTAATACGTTGGGTCCGATTTGCATGCCGATCTCCAGGCACGGCTTAATTGCCTTCAGTCTTCAGTCGAAGTGAACCGATTCAGGTTAGCTCGTCCGCCGCCCAACCGAAAAATGGACTAAAAACACCAAGTCTCAGCCTCCGCGAACGGCCGGCGAAATCGGTGATTGGCGTTGTCCCTATGCGTCCGCCATGTCTTGAGCGAGAACCCGCGCTGTGGACAACGGTTTGCTGACTCAGGACACGCCCTCCTGTGCAGGTTGGACTGGAGCCGTTGCAAGGCGAAAACACGATCATTCTCGCAGCTTCGTCAAGGCGAACCCGACGTCGCTTCGACTGCGCAGTCCGACGGCACTTCGAACCCTCGTAAATCGGTTTGTTGAGTGCGTCGGTGTGTCGGTCCGAGACGCTCTACGGACCCACGGAAACTATATTCGTCGATTTCACCGGAGGTCGTTCACGGATCTACACTAGGGCTTTTGACAGATTGGCGACGCGTGACAAATGCAATCACCGATAGATCGACTGGCTGACCCAGTGCCCTATGATTGACAACACCAAGGGAACACAAGCATAATTTAGCTTGAAGAGTTGCCTCCCAGACACTAACGGGCTCATCGTCATGTCGTGCGATACCGAATCCAGTCGTTCCTGCGGTGTCTCGCGGCAGAATGCACGTCACTCCGCCTTGACAACCGGACCGTCGATCGCCAACGACTCGCACCGCCTGAGCTCAGAAAGCCGTGCTGGCCGGGTAACGACATTCCGACGTGACACAGGTGAGGAGACCCTGTCGTGAGCCCGGCGTACGATGCAATATTCAACTATGTGGCCGGCGTGCATGACGGCGAGAAGGCAATTGTCCGTCTGGAGGCTTTGACCACCCCTGAGGTTGGAGCACATGAGCAAATCCACGAGAAAATCTTCACCGAGACGGTCGATGGAGTTCTGCTCGCGCTTGCCGTACGGACCGAGCTGGCCTCAAAGCGGGCTGGCTGGGAACAGCCCGATGGTCTGACGGAGTTCGTGAATGTTCTCGTTGATGGCTCGCGGAACGCGCATGAGTCCGCCGCCACCTACCTAGGGATCAAATACTACGTCACCGCCAGCCGGTCGTTCCCGGTGGACGAACTGCCGAAAGAGTATCAGGACTGGTATCACAACCTAGCGGACATTATCGATCCGGTCTTTAAGGCATCCTACGTCCAAGGCTCAGTTGCCTGGGGTCTTGTTCATTGCGCGTTTTCGTCGAGGCTGATCCTTTCACTGCAAGACGCCGACTGGCGGAGCATCATACCGTCGGCCAACGACCTGCCGAACACGCGATTCATCCGCTTCCAAGCGACTCTCAGAGCCACCATCGCCCAACTCTACATCAAGCTGGAGAAGACGTTTCACACTTTCTGCCAACAACAAGGTGTGGAATCGTGGGAGTTCCAATCAGAGGAAGCCTGGGCACAGGCGCATCAGAGCGGAAACCTCGTCAAACGCATTGACGAGCAACTCGTGATCGAGACCTCTGACTGGCTGCGGCACGAATCAGGAATCGAATGTTACGACCCTGCGTCCGATGGTAAAGCCGAGGCCGACGCAAGAAGCCGTTTGGCCAGGCGGCTCTATATCGAACTACCCGAAGCCGCCGTCCAAGAGTTTCGGGGCGCTCTCAGGCAGCATATGGAATTTGACAACTTTGGAGTGAACGAAGAGGCATTTTTCGACGCCATGCGCAAGTTGGCTGGGCTCATGGTCGGACCGATTCGCAGCGAGTCAGGCTCTCTAGTGAGCATGTCGCCCGATTGCCCCCAAGCGGGGGCGGTTATCGCAAACCCAAAGGCAGTAGAGATACGAATACGAAGCCAACCGGCGACCCTCCTCGAAGGAGATTCCCTCTTTGAAAAGCTGAGTGCAGTCCAAATCCTGTCTGCGGAGCCGCCCGACCACCTCGACCACTGGATGTTGCTGGGAACGCCAGACACTCGTCTGCATTCAGGCAGCCATCTCGTCCCCCTGGACGCGGTGCTCACTGGCCGGTTCGAAACTAGGATGGTGCTCGAATGGCTCGACCGTCGCCGAGCCCACGCAGCCGAGGGCCGACGGGTGCCTATGGTGCGGTCGGTCATAGTGGCGGAGTCGAGCCGGTTCGATGGCCTCCGTTTCCTCACCGAACGGAGGACGGACGCGGAGAAGAGAGCAGTCAAAGACCTGCTGTTCGGGGATCTGCGCGCCAAGTACTGTCGGTACTGGTGTGGTAACTGGATCGACTGCTTACGGAAGCACGCCGCACTTGGCCCGCTTCGGACAAAGTGCATACCATTTGATGCTGCCTCGGACCTCAGTCGTCGGGTTTCCACCGAGACCACGGACTTTTTCGGCGACTTCGGTGTGATGGTACTCGTCGGCGACAATGTCCCCGGATGCGTCATCCGGGCGATTGCAAATCATTCGGCCCTTGTGGTCATGCAGCAGGTCATAGAGTTGTTTCAAGCTGGCCAAATTGCGGCGATGTCCGACGCCGACGATGCACGGGTCGATAGCACGGTTCTCGCTTCCATGAAAGCAATACTGAATCATTGGGAGAAGTTTTGATGACTGACCAGACCTTCGGCAAACGTCAGGATTGTGTGAACTGGCTGCAAACCCGCCTAGCTCTCGACCCAGTAAGTGCGGTCGGCGAAGGGTTGCTGGATGGATTCGCGGTGACGTGCAAGGACACGTGCAAGGACACGGGCAAGGACGGAGGTGTGTTCGAAACCCAGTTGAACCGGTGGGTGATTCGGGACGAGGACTTGAATCTATTCGCCACCGTCCGCGACATCATCGCCCCTATGGCCGCGACGGAATACGTCTTGTCTAACGAGCCAGCGGCCGTGGTGACTGGCGTGGTGCTTGCGGTGATCGACTTGTTAAGAAAAGCAAAACGCTACGGCGCGTGGCTCAATCCTCCCCACGCTGAAATCGTGGCCGTCCTCAAAAAGCGCCGCGAGCCGCTGACGCCGGGGGAAATACTGCGGGAATTGCCGTCCGCCAAACCGCCGTGGACAGAGCAGATGGTACAGGATTTACTTGAGGAGCTGAGTGAAATTGTCACAAACAACGGAGTAGTAGCGCTTGTTAGAAAAACCCGCGATGGTAAGTGGTGTCTTTCGGGAGTTTAGTCACTCCTCAGACACCACAATCCCAGCGGGCGCATGAATTCACATGGACCAGTTGGTCGATTCCTGACGGACGGAGAACACCATGCAAATAGACCCTGAAACGGTAGACGATGTCACGGCACTCTTAGCGGCGGCCATCGGCGACTGGCCAGCGCTTGTTCGCTCCCGGAAAAAACTGTTATCAGCGGAAGCAGAGGAGTGCTTGCGACTGGCGCTTTCAAATGTACCCCCGGGGGCTACGCCGGATATGATGGCAAAGGTCGGTGACGCCTATGGCGTAGTGAAGCGTTGTAGAGATCTAGGCTATGCTGCAGCGCTCGCTGAGTTGGACCTCAAGTTTCGCAGACCCCGTGCGCTGGGTGAGACCCTTCGCAAACTTGACTTCGTGCCTGAGTTGGGGGCCGACCCTGACGAGCGCGTGCCGCTGTACGAGCGGGCGCTCAGGCTGCTGGAAGCCGGCGATGACGCAATCCTGCGGGCGCGACTGCAGGCCAACCTGGGTGGCTACCTGCAAAAGGTCAAGTCTGGCGACCCGAGCGAAAACCTGGAGCGTGCGATCGATGTCCTCCAAGACGCCGCCGAAGTCTTCACGGAGAGCAAGTTCCCCGAGCGTTGGGCGGCAGTTCAGGCAAATTTGGCGAACGCATTTGTCCTTCGCCTCAAAGGATCGCCGCTCGATAATCTAGCACGAGCAGTTGAGTATTTTGACCGGGCACTGCGCGTGTTTACTCAGGCAACGCATCCCGCACTCTGGACTTCTCTCACACAAAGCCGGGGGTTGGCTCAAGAGATGCGAGAGGCAGCTGGTGACGATCCCGTCGAGTAAAACCTCGTCAATAGATCCGAATATTGAAACCAGTATGTCAACGCAAATCTCACGACCGGCGGGTAGCAGCGCCAGTCGCGTAGTTTGCGTCGGTCACATCGGCTAACGCGTTGAATGATGTGGCGACAAATCCTACAATTGTGATCAATATGATGGCGAGGCACGCACAGTCTTGATCACGCCCGCAAGTGCCCGAATCGAGTGGGTCGAGGATAATTGTGGGAGATACTCGAGTGCCGTTGGTGACGCAGGACTAACCGTCCTGAGTCAGTAACTTGCCGGTGGGCAACTGCCTGATTGATGGCTGCCTCCGTATCGACCTGCAATCGCGATGCTTCGGAGGCCTTCCGCAGATACAGGAAATGATTTCCAGCGGGTTGGGTCCGAGAGGACTTCCATTTGTCGGATGAATTCGGGGAAATGCGTGCTGGAGGTTTTGCTTTGAGCAGCGATTGCCACTTGCAGGCTGGAGAACGTCGCGTTGAGTTTCCTTTTTGAGAGCAATGATGCTCCGCAATAGAATGTGCGACTCTCACAAGGAACTTGCGATGACCAGGACATTCCCAACACAACTGGCTGTCCCTCGTGTGGTTGCGTCCCCGCTGTTATGAATGCAAACCGGGCCGCACTCCGTTTCACCAGTTGATGCCGGAATACGCTGTCGATTCTTCCAATTCAACACACCATCGAATACTGTAACCCATGCCTCAAAAAATCCAACGCCCCTGTCGATACACTTCGGTCGTGGACGGCTGGGACTTCCGTCACAGCACGGTCGTTGAACTCGAAGGTATTAAAGCCCAATCATTAAAAGGAATCTCCCGATGCCCATCGACGTGGTGTGTCCAAAGTGTGGCAAAGACTATCGAGTGAAGGACGAACGAGCAGGGACGAGGATTCGATGCAAAGAATGTCAGACCGCGATTTCCGTTCCGGCGCTGTCTCAGGATGACGATCTCGACAACGAATCGGATTGGAATGACACCGCATCTCAGCCGATGCCTGGCCGCTCACGAGGTGCGAGTGCCACTCGAAAACCGTCGAGAACTGGTGCGGTGACTGGCGCTGCCGCATTTACGACTCGCAAGATCTTTGGAGCCCTTGCGATCCTGCTGGCGTTGTTTATGCTGCTTGGGATCGGGGTCCAGGTTGCCAAAGGCAACATGCGAGCCTTTGGAGGCTTGGTGGTTGTCGCTGCAGTGGGCGGTGTCGGCTTCAAATGGCTGAGGACATGAGTATGAATCTTAACATCGCGAACCTTGCTGCAGGCCGCACCCGCCATCATGAGCGCAGCAACCAGGGCTGGTGCAGCAACCAGGGCCATCCAAAGCGAGGCAACCAGACTCGATACCGCTCAAGATGGGTGCGATCTGTCCAGTCCGCCGAAAGAGGCGGGATTCTGAAATTTGTATTGATGCTGTGGCTGGAGCTGGAGATTTGAATCCCTGAGCGAATTGTTTGCTGAACCGAATCCAGTGTTCCCCATCCGGCTTCATGCCGGTGGAAACCCGGTTTGCCGACTACCGAACGAACCGTCCCATTAATTTTCCGGCCCCCAACTGGCTTCATGCCAGTGGATGCCAGGTTTGAAAACTTCGCGGATCTGTTGCCCGTGTCTCGGCCACAGGACCGGCCATAGTTTTCAAACCTGGCTTCCACCGACGCAAGGTCGTGTGGGGAGCAGCCTCCTGCGTTCGTTGCGTTTTAGTTGCCAAACCTTGGTCCACTGGCACGAGGCCAGTGGGGCCAATAGAACTGTGGTTCTTACCACTTGAACTGCGAGACTTTTGATTCACGCAATCTACAAAATGCCATTGCAAACTCAGGACTGGAGAGATCGCACCCTTTTCCGTCAGGTTGCAGCATTTCGGATCATCGACAAGCTGCATTGACCGCGGCTGTGAAAAATTGTGACGAAACGCAGTTTGGACGCTGTCTCGTCGGGCACAAATCCCGTATGCTGAATCGGTTGAATGCCCAGTCGATTGCGGAGATTCTGTTCTGAAGATCGGTGAAAGGTCTGGCGGGTCGTAGTACCGCCGTGTTTCATTCCACGCAGCGGTGAGCGCACGAGTTATGAGCGGATTCGTATTTGAAAAACATTCGACATACTGCGTACTCTGTTTTTTGCCTCAGCTTGAGGCGATGACACAGCACGACGTGGAGACCGCCACCGCTGTCGTGCCCGAACTTGTTCGCGGCGCAACGACGCCAGCCGCGCTGGTGGACTTGTCCCGGCTTCAGAAAATTCCTGCCGGCCTGCTGCCTTCGTTGGTGCTGGCATGGAAGGCAATGGACGGCGCGGATCGACGATTTGTGGTGTTCGCGACCCAGCCTTCGATTCGCGAGGAACTGAAACAAACGGGACTTGACGGATTGTGGACAGTCGTCGATTCTGCAGACGCGAGCATCAAGGCCCTGAAAGCGGCCGATGATGCTGGTGACGAGATCAACCCGGCGATCTATCTGGACAAAGACAACAAGGCTCTCAGCAATTCTCCGGATGCTCCCATCAGAATGCAGAGCCAAAAGAGATTCAATTCTGTGCAGTTCCTTCCGACCGGCATGACCATGAGCTGGCACGAAGTCGAAGCCGCCACAAACGACGTCGTGCGCCGGCTGCGGGAATCTGAACACCTGAACGTGATGGTGGACCTGAGCCAGATGCCGATGATCAACAGCGGTCTGATTGCGTCACTCGTGCGGATCTGGAAAGTGATGAAGGAACGCAACGGGCAGTTTTCACTTGTCAGCCCGAACGAAAACGTGACAGAAGTACTCAAAACGGCGGGGCTCTGGAAGCTCTGGTCGGTGGTCGAGAACCGCGAAGAAGCCGTGTATGAACTTGGCGTCTCGAAGGCGGCCATTGTTGAACGACGCGAGCGACGATTCCTGATGCTGGTTGCTGCGCCATGTTCGGTGATCGCCGCTCTGGCGCTGATCCCGATGTTACTGCAGCAGTCGGAAGTGCTGGGGATCAACGCACAGCTCACAGCGCTGCTGTTTGCCTCAGCCGCCGTCGCCACAGGCCTCATTTCGGCCCTGAAGGATTCCGGGCTGCATCGTATTGTCTCGTGCATTGCTGTCGTGATTGGAATTCTGGTACTGTCTTCACTTGCCTTCGAAGGCAGCCCGGTTTCATTTTCGCGTGGTGCTCTCAAGACAGATTCGACGGATCAATCAAACTAAAACGTCCTCATGGGAGAATCCAGCGTGAACGGCGATGTTCAATCAAGCGTTTCCGGAAATGCCCAGGCTGAAGTGACCGACAGGCCGGTGCTGGCCGCGCCAGTTCTGTCGCGGAATCTGGCGCTCGCGGCCGAACTGGAAGAACTGTTGAGTGTTGTCGAACCAGCTTCCGTGGCGAACATTCTGTTGCAGCGTGCCTTTGACCACGGTGCCACGGACATTCACCTGGACCCGACAACTCTGGGAACGCGTATCCGCTTCCGGATTGATGGCATCCTGCAGGACATCCTGCCGATTGCTGCGGAGAAAGCTGCCATTTTGTTGTCTCGCATTCGTGTCATGGCCGGGATGGATATCACCGACCGCCGCCTGCCCAGAGACGGTGCGATTCCCGCCGATAAGTTTCCTGGAATCGCCCGTGACATCCGCGTTGGCAGTTCGCTGACCATCAAGGGAGAAC
>JAYTAK010000491.1:0-9197 GCA_043737515.1 Candidatus Kuenenia sp.
CGGCGTCGCATTTGATTCCGTCTGGATGCTGCTGTCGCAGGACGTGCATGCGCTGGACGTCGTCTGCGGACCAAATACATCCGACGCGGAACACCGCGTCGTCTACTGGACCGACGATCGGAACAATCTGCTGAATGTCCTGCGATAGACGCAACGATTCGCAGCCTCAGATCAAAATCGTTTCCCTCAACCTGCCGCCCACGGTAACATGTAATCCGTTAGCAAAACGACACACAACCCGTGTCTGCAAGATTCCAGGAGAAACGATGATGATCCGTATATTCCACGCCTGCATTTTCGCAGCGACCTTCGCGACGTTGGGCTTAACTCTTTCACAAGTTCACGCGGCAGACGACAAAAAGCCAGCGGCTGACAAACCAAAAGCTGCGACAAAAGCTGAAGACACGCCACCCAAAGAAGCCGCCGTGGACAAAGACGGCTGGAAATCGCTGTTCAACGGCAAGGACCTGGAAGGCTGGAAGATCACGAATTTCGGCGGCGAGGGTGATGTCTTTTTCGAAGACGGAGCCGTGGTGATTTCGCAGGGATCCGACCTGTCGGGAATTCACACGGAACAGGAATTGCCAAAATCCAACTACGAAGTCCAGTTCGAAGCCCAGCGGGCAGCGGGCAGCGACTTTTTCGCGGGTCTCACATTTCCCGTCAAAGACAGCTTTTGTTCACTCATCGTCGGTGGCTGGGGCGGCGGCGTGTGCGGGCTGTCCAGCCTGAGCGGCATGGATGCGTCCGAAAACGAAACTACCAGCTACGGCGACTTCGAAAAGGGTCAGTGGTACAAGATTCGTCTGGTCGTGACCGACGACCACATCAGTGCATGGATCGACGACAAACAGATCGTCGATGTCGATACCACCGGCCAGCGAATCAGCACGCGCTTTGAAGTTGATCGCTCGAAGCCATTCGGATTCGCGACATGGCAAACCACCGCGAAAATCCGTAACGTCAAACTGCGACCGCTGCCAAAGACGGAAGAAAAACCGGCTGAGGAAGATGCAGCGAAGGATTCTTCACGCGGCCAGGAATGAGGCAGCAGCGAGCGGCTGGGCGTCAGCCCGCCGTACTACTCGGTTGACTTCTTGTTGTGCCGCGAAGTTTATCAGGTGACTGCTGGACGAGATTGAGGCGGGTGCCACAGGAAAATAACGGACAGGAAGATGGAAAGACCGAAGCGGAATCGCCTTCCGGAATCGCCTTCCGGAATTCCTGATCGCAGAATCCCTGTCCCGGGAAATGGCAGAACGATGAGGGCAGGACAATAAACCGCAAAGACAAACGCTTCTTATCGTTCTGCCCCCATCGTTCTGCCAAAGTCCGGAGGATTGAGCGCAGACGTGTCAGCAAAGACAGCGAACAGTTGGACGGACAGGTATATACTCCACGCGGTCATGAGTGAGAGAATTGGCAAGCGGCATGCGTCAGCTTGCCGGTACAAAAAAGCGATGTACCGGAGGGCTCACGCCCAGCCGCTCGCCATTGTCAATTCGCACCGCGTGAAGAATATCTGGCAGCACTACTTCGCAAACAACGCATCCACAAAGCCGTCCGGGTCGAAGAGTTCAAGGTCGTCGATCTGTTCACCGACACCAATATACTTCACCGGGAATCCCATTTCCTGTCGGATGGCGATCACCACGCCGCCACGGGCTGTGCCGTCGAGCTTGGCCAGGATGAGTCCCGTGCAGCCGATGGCCTGTGAGAAACTCTTGGCCTGACTCAGTCCATTCTGGCCCGTGGTGGCATCGAGTACCAACAGGCTTTCGTGCGGTGCATCCGGAATAATTTTTCGCATGACGCGGCGAATTTTTTCGAGTTCATCCATCAGATTCTTCTGAGTCTGCAGGCGACCGGCCGTATCCATGATCAGATAGTCGGCTCCAATCTCCACAGCTTTCTGGACGCCGTCGTAAGCGACAGCCGCCGGATCGGAATTGCTTTCCTTGCGGACAATCGTGCAGCCCAGACGCTCGCTCCACAACGTAAGTTGCTCCACCGCTGCCGCGCGGAACGTATCGCCGGCAGCAAGCACCACCTTATTGCCGTTCTTCTGCAACAGGTTCGCCAGCTTGGCGATCGAAGTCGTCTTGCCAACTCCGTTCACTCCCGCGACAAGAATAACGGTCGGCCCGGATGCAACTTTTGCCAGGGGGGAAAGCGGATTGCTCAGATCCCAGCGAACGGCATCGTGGCCTTTAAGCAGCTCGACCATTTCATCGTGAATCGTCTTCCAGACGGCATCCACATCAATGGTGCGGCCACCGTGATCTGTTCTGATGCGTTCCACGATCCGACTCGCCGCCTTGACACCCATATCGGTGCGGATCATGCGGGCTTCGAAATCCTCCAGCAATTTGTCATCCAGAATCTGCCCGGCCCGGAACAGGTCCCGAACATCGGTTCGCAGAATCTGTTTCGTCTTTTCCAGTCCGCGTTTGAGTTTGTCGAACAATCCCATGATCAGTCTGCAACCATCAGTCAGTGTTTGAAAAGTTGGAAAGCTCTCGGCTGCGGAAGGATAACCGCCATTGCTTCCACGACAAACGCTTTTGACACCGGATTGTCAGTTCCCGCATTGACTCGCGTGAATTCTCGCAGTTTGACCGAGAATTGCCGCCATCGCATCAACGCCGAACCGCCGCAGTTATTGAATCCGCTAGTGCCACATCATCTCCCGTAGTCCGCAGAACGAAGAAAGAGTTCTATTCAGGAACAGACGTAGCGGGTCCACAACGATAACGATATTGAGTGTGATTTGCGTTGAGCCAGTCCGTTTTTCCGAGACGATCGTCACCTGCATCTCGTAGGAGCCTTTTTTGAACAAGGATCTGGATAACAGCCTGAATGCCCTCGGTGATGCGATTTCCTGTTCGCTGAAACCCGAGTTCGTGTGCGGCACTCTTCGGATGGAAATCGTCGTTATTGTTGACCATGCGGTCGAAGAAAGTGGAGGGCGGCAACTGCTTCTGGTCCCCGGCAACCACAAGTTGACGTCCGCGATAAACCGCACCGATGGCATCCCAAGGGAGCACCTGTGAAGCCTAGTCAAAGATGACGACATCGAATGGAAACTCGGGCGATTCAAGGTACGTGCTGACCGCGAGCGGACTCATCATCAATCATGGCTTGAGTCGGACGAGTTGATTCGGCACACGAGCGAAATGCTGTCGCAACGGCAGGTGTCGCTTCTTCTTGTTGACTTCACGCGGAGTGGCCCGACTTGATCCGCCAGCCAAGATTGACGTGGGGTTCCGAAGCGGTGGCACGCCTCAACTACAAGAGCGGGCGTGAACCGGGCCACCCAGTCCGAGAAAAGGCAAGAACTCAAGGCAACACATAAAGATCGCGGCCATTCAGACGAACGCAGAAAGCCGTTACGTCAGGCACTCCGTCGGTTGTTCTGACATCACTTGAGTAATCCGGGTGATACCAGCTTGGCTGCGTGTAACCGATCTTGGTCGGAAGATTTGGGGCATCGGTGTCTGGGTTGATCCCCTTCGCTCGACGTGCAATACCGAGCAGACACATCGCGAGTGACATGGGCTTCGGACCGTACGGTGCCAGTATGAGCGAACTCATGTTGCCGTCTTGCGTCTGCTGGAGAAGTCGATCAAACGTCAACGACACATCGCCAACGGGGACACGAATGATTTCGATGTCCGAAGCGCCACTGTTAACGGCGGAACGGGGCCGGTGTTTGTTGATGTGTTCGACGAATTTCCAGTTTGGAATGAACCCAGGGTGTATTGAAGGAAACGGAAACAGCAATTTGATCTCGACTCGCCGCGACTTGTTCTCTTCCAATATCTCTTGGATGTTGAGCGGGTGATAGCCAACCCCCACAATCAACGTCACGTCGGGCGGCTCATTGATTGGATCACCCTCATACAGCGGCAGCGGCTTCCAATTATCAGCGTCGCCAGCCAGCACGTCCCCGTAACGAAGGGGAGGCGTATTTGTGACAATCAAATTGCGAACGTGGTTCGATTCGCAGAGCCTGGTCAGCAACGGAAAGAAGTACCGTTTGGGCATTGTCGAAACGTCAAGGATGACATTGGAAGGAGATTGCTCGGCCAGCATCGTCGCCATGTCATTGAGTTTGCCTTCCTCCTGAAGAAATGGACCCGCATCGACAATTCCAACGTGTGCCCCAAGTTCAGTTTCAATTCGCCGCAGATTGAGCGCTCTCTTCTGTTCCGACGCGATTGCGTGTTCATTCGCGGGGCGCGTCGGTCGCGTTCTGTTGAGTAACCGTGGCGTGATGCTGAGTAACTTCCCTGTGGTTCCCGGGGACAAACGCAGTGTTTCCCGCGTGGCGGTTAGACAGCGATCCTCGGCAGACAACGCCCCAACGATGGACCACGGCCCAGCAGTTGGAAGCTTTCCCAGTATCCAAGAAAGTGGACCAAACGGCCGCACACGATGAGGTGAAGACATCTCATTGGTCCTCTTCGTCACCGAACCGCAGCCGCTGCTGTCGATCGACCGGCTTTTGCTCGCACAGATTGTTGGTCGTAGCGTTCATTGCTACGTCATCGCCATTCACGTCGTCACTGAGATTTTCATTGCCGATATGAGTTGACGGCGAGACCGAATCGACCATTGGTGCAAGAACTTTCCCGACCTCAAGCCAGCGACGGAGTGTCGCAACATTCAGGTAAAGCGGCTCCTTCGTCCGTGGTACGGTGAGTCCGTAGAACGGTGCCAGGATCGGATGCGGATACCACTTTACTGAGATGCCGCGCGACTTCGTCTTGGGCGTGTGTTCTCTTTGGAGCAAGAAGCACTCAGCCGTTGCGTCGATGAGTAGTCGCTCAATTTCGGGAGCCGTCTTCAAGTCATCAACAGCCAGTGAAATCCCGTTTGCGCCGGGGTACGACATCGCGCGGTCGTCGATGAGTTGGGCGTGCAACCTTTGCCCAAGGACATCCATAAATCGCTGAAGTGTATCGCCATCAGCCGACTCCGCGATTTTCCCTCGCCAATCGCGGCTGGCGTCTCGGATACCTTCGGCTTGGCGGAATCGCGTAAAAGGAACTAACCGTTCTTCGACAGCAGATTCTTTCGCTGCCGCTTTGTGGCGTGCGTCACACTCCCAGATCTCTTTGCAGATGAGGATGAACACCAGAATGTTTTCACCCGCAAGTGAAACAATGTCGCCCTCTCCAAAATAGGGCAACCGCTGTGCGTTTTGCATTGCGACCTGTAACACAGCCTGCGGCAAGCGTTCCTTCTTCCACCATTGCTTGGCTTTCGACTCCCACGGACGAGATTCCACTTCAGTCCAGCCGGCGATATCTAGTTGTTCCCCTCGTGAAATGCGCAGTAATGTTTCTTCTGGTTGTTTGCGCTTTTTTGCGGAGGCCAAGGCTCGTGAAATCTGCTGCCGAACCCACGCTTCCCCCAGCTTTGCCGCCACCGCGTCGTTCCTGGCGAGGTCTTCAAGTACCGATCGGATTTCGTCTGACCAATCCTCCTCAAATCGAAGCACTCGGTTGGGATTCTTCGATGCACAGAATGTGGCACGTTCTGCATGCGAAGGGCTGTTACCAAACACTTGTGAAATCGGATCGACGGCATTGGTAATTTCCTCTTGAAACGGATGTTTGCTTGCGGCAATTCGCCGACGAAAAGCATCTTCAGCAAACTGCTGAAATGACCACCATTTCTTACGGCCGGTTTCTGTTCTCTGCAGGATCGCGTCGAGATTGACCTGAGAGTAGTCACGTGCGGCGTCGCTCAGCTTCTGAACGGCATTGGGACGTGTACCAATGCGATAGGAAACTTCAGGATTCCGCGATGCGATCATAGCGAAGACCAGGTCAATGAACCGCCTGTGCTTCTGCTCATCACCGTCGTCCTGAGCCCGACGGACCAACTGTTCGAACTGGTCGATGGTCACGATAACGCTCACGTCAGGCTCGATTACGCCCACCGATCGCAACGATCGAGTTGCCACGGAAAGTGATTCACCCAGCAAGCTGCGAGTCTCATCGATCTCAGACGCAAGCGGTTTTCTCGGGTTGCTCACGAGGCCACGGTAGGCGCGCAACCGCTTCTCTAACGCAAGCCGAGCGGCTGCGATTGTTAAGTGGCCGCGAAGAAACGAGCACGCCGGATCGTCGGCCATCAGTCGCAGTGCTTCACAGATCATCCCGGCATCATCGCAAATCCCAACCTCTTGCCGACGCTCAGCGGGTGCCTTTGTGATGAGTGCCTCCAGTGAGGCCAACAAGTCCCGAAGCACCCAGCAATTCAAATAGTCGCCAAAATAGGCGCGGGTGAGACGAATGTTCTCGTCTCGGTCGTCGCTCGCAACGATCTCATTCAGCGTGGAAGCGTAACTCTTCGACAGATTGATTCCCGCGCCAACAAATCGACGCTGGGCAACCGGAAGCGGATCGGATATCGAGATTTTCTCGCGACGACTTGTGCCGTTTTCATTGGCCCAAAATGCGAGCCGAACGTTGGTCTCCAGCAACGACAACAGCATTGTCTTGCCGGTTCCTTGCATGCCCCTCAGCACAACATTGCCGGGCAAATACAACGGTGCCACAAACGGAACTAGCACAGGGCTGAACATCAACGGGATGTCGATGTCTGTCACGTTCTCAGTGAGATACAGCGTGTGAAATGGATTGGTGGTTGATGGCATTCGTTATCCCTCCCTCGACACACGAGGAAACAACGGCTTCCAACATTCGCTCTCGTAGTGAACGAGCGCAGGCACATTGTCGGGGCAATTGAGATAGCTCAGTACGAGCGAACCAAAGCGTCCGAAACCAAACGGTCCGTCTTGAAGCTGCGGGCTTGGATTACTTCCCTGTACCGCGTTCCAAGTGTCGTTGATGAGAGTTCGAAATTGATTGGACAAAGGGTGCTCGCCAATTGTTGGTGCGACTTCCGGCAGCGTGGCATTTGGCGGAATGACGAAAAGAGGCGAGAACGTCATGTGGGAATTGTAGGGTTTCAAATTGTCGAGCCACGTGCGCACCCCTGCCGGCGCAACCACAATTGGACAGAGCAGAACTTCGATTGGATCGACATGCGAGAGAATTGGACACGCCTCAAGCATCTGAGTTCCAGTTCCAACCATATCCTCAACGGCGACAATGCGATCGAAGCCTTTTGTTGTGACGCCGTTTCGAAATTCGTCAAAGTCTCCGTAGCGTGAAAGCACACGAAACTCTGGGCGGTCACTCTGACCGCTGAGTGAGTTGACGCGTGCGAAGCTCCCGATATCCATACCGGCCATGTGTCCGAAGAATGTTTTCCTCACTGCTGCTGCAAACTTCTCAGGCAACTCAGGGTCGGCAATTCCCAGTTCGGCATCGTCGATAATCCAGCGTGAGATCGGACCCGTGAACGCGGCTCGATACATCGTTTCCATTTCATGACGGCCGATGAACAGCAGCCAAGGAACGAACTCAAACAGGAGCTGTTGAGCAGCTTCGTCGTCGCGGAGGTTATCAAGCCAACGTGCCAGGCGTTCGAGGAATTGAGGGCCTTCCGGGAATGGCTGGTAGTCCGCATACAGTTTGCGGCTCAGCAAATGAAGTAAGTTGCGAGTTGCTCCGTATTTCAGCGTGTCTCCGGGGTTCTCAATGTCCCCCGGAACGTCCGTCCAACGATTGACGAGTTCATCAATCGTTGGCACCTGATTCGGCGAGTATTCTTCAGCCACGAATGATCACCTCACAGCAACTGGTCACGTATCGCGAGAGCGATCTGCCTGGCGAGTGGAGGCGGCACGGCGTTACCGACCATACGAAATTGAGCGGAGCGCGGACCGGTGAAGACGAAATCATCAGGAAAGCCTTGAATGCGAGCGGCCTCGCGAACGGAGAGACCTCGGTGTTCTTCGGGATGCAAGAAGTAACGCGGCTCGCCAAATCGTGTATCGACGGCCGGGGCAACGTGTTCCCATGCCAATCGCCGGTACTTGCCGTTGAACGTGTGAGCCAGATCGAATCGCTGGCCAATCTTTCGCAAGTAGCCCTTCGTCAGCAGACGCTTGACGGTGGTCGTCGCATCACGTCCGCAATGCTCAGAAATGTCACTGAGCGATAACGGGTCTGCGTCACCATGATCGCGTCGCCGCAATTGACGTCGCAGCTTTTGAATCATTACCAACGCATCACGCTCCGCTGCGGTCGTCTCGCCGAAGACGTTCGGAATCTCCCAGGTCGGAACCGCGCGATCGCCTCCGCGAACGTTGCAGAGCTTTTGGTGTGGTTTGATCTGCATCGCGATCGCGTATTCGTCGCTTCCACGCTTCAGGTGTTTTGGTTCGTGATTTCCAACTCCATCTAATGACCGTAGCGTCGAACTCAGCGTGATTTTCTTCCCCAAGCCAATCAGGGGCGCAGTATCGGACTTCGACTTCCAGGCGATCAACACAACTCTGCGGCGAATCTGCGGCACGCCATAGTCGGCTGAGACCAACTGCTGAGTCACAGACTTGTAACCCGCGTTGGAAATCACTCGCTCTGCCTGATGCCAGTAAGTCGCGTGTGGTCCTGACATTGCCCCTGCCACGTTTTCCAAAACGATGACTTGCGGCTGGTGCCGAACCGCCAATTGTGCGGCCGTGACGACTAGAGAGTTTCGGGGGTCGTCGAGCATTCGCTTACCGAGTGTCGAGAAGCCTTGGCAGGGAGGGCCGGCAATGACAACATCAGGGCGAAGGATTTTGTTCTTAGGAAACGACGCTTGATTGAGGTCGCAGACGTGAGCGCGCGTCTTGAGATTATGGTTGTGAACGGCGACTGCGTCTGAGTCGATGTCGTAGGCGGCCCGTCCCACAAACCCAGCTTGCTCAAACCCCAAATCCAGTCCGCCGCAGCCACAAAAAAAAGATGCGAATGTCGGAAGTTTCACCATTTCTGACCGTCCTGATCGCGAAAGTATTCGTGGGACGAGTAAGTTATGCCAAACGCTTGAAACAGTAAACGGATTGCGGCACGTGGTCCAATCTTGCAACTGACGAGTTGATTCCGCTTCGTGAGATCCAGCAGCGTCCGCCGCAAACTGTCAATACGTCTGAAAAGGTCATCACTCATGTGATTTGATCGAGCATCTTGTAACCACGGACTGTTGTTCGACGGAAAACCACAGTGTACTTAAGGCCATTGGCGAAGGCAAACGACCGCACGCATCCTGGCAACGATTATTCGCAAAAC
>JAYTAK010000492.1:0-4026 GCA_043737515.1 Candidatus Kuenenia sp.
ACATCACAACACAGTAAGCTGGCCCCCAACCGGCTTCATGCCGGTGGAGCCCAGGATTGAAAACTACAGAACCCATCTACACTGCAAAAAATGTGTCACCGGCCTACCAGCTCAACTGGGGGCTGACAGTCTTCTGGCGGCAACAGCCAGTGGCAGACGATCAATGGCTCACCCTCCTGCAATCCGCTACCGAACCCGATGGCGTTCGAGTCCTCAAACATCGCTTCACCACCGGTGAATGCAGCCAATTCTTCGTCAGCACCAAACCGCATGTTTCGCCCGCACAAATGATTCGCAGCGTCAAAGGGCGACTGCAACACATCATTCAGGAACAGCAGCCAAAAGCATTTCAACGAAACTACGCCGTCCGCAGCGTTGGTGCTGCAACACGCACCGTGGTCGAAGATTATGTCGCGAAGCAAATGGATCGGCATCCGATGGCAGATCCGCGAGTACAGGATTTGTTTCTGCATTATCAGAAAACGTATCCGGGCGTTGACCTGAGTCAACCTGTCTGCATTGCTCACGGCCAGTACTGGTACAATCTGCACCTGGTGCTGGTGAACGATCATCGCTGGATGGAGGTTCGACCGAGTGTACTCGACAAACTGAGCCAGATGTTCGAACGTGTCGGAGCGAAGTATGGCCATCGCTTGTCCAGCGTCGGACTGCTGGCCGACCATTTCCATCTCACTTTGGGTTGCCAGGTAGATCATGCGCCAGACGTTGTCACGTTGAGCTACCTCAACAATCTTGCGTATGCCGTTGGCATGAAGCCGATTTTTCAGTTCGGCTATTATGCCGGAACGATTGGCGACTACGACCGTGGTGCGGTGTAAGCTCAGCACATGATGACGAGTAACAAAGAAGCAGGGCGAGGGCCGAGTAACCGCGTTTGGCGTGGCGGCTCGTGCTACAATGAAGCGTCGAACGTGAGGTCTGCCACCGTAACAACGACAATATCGGTTTCCGTGTTTGCGAGTACCTTGCCTTGCCGGAATTCGCTGGTTGATCCCAGCAAAGCGTGCCAGGGTGCAAAGTCCATCGCCGTCCCGTGTCGGGCTGTTTTTCGTCTCGCTGATGAAACGCTGTTCGGCCAAATACAAAACCGATCCGGCGGGTCTGGTAGGCCGCAAGGTTCGAACGCCCCGCCGGATCATTTGACCTGCCCAGGGTGAAGGCCGCAATCCTGTACTTGCCTTTCGGCGCGTTTGTATGACATAATGCCACCATGAAAGCACAGCTCACAACCGAACAGTCTGAGGCGCTGAACCAAAGCGGTGATGCGCTGTCTTTGGTCGATCCAAAAACGCACAGAGTCTATGTTCTCGTCGATCAGTGCGTACATCAGCAAGCGATGGATGCATTGCAAAGGCAGCGTGATGAAGATGAAGCCGCCATTCGGCAGGGACTCGACGATATGCACACTGGGCGAGGAATGTCGCTGGATGAGTCGCAGGCCAGAACCAGCGAAGCTCTTGCACGAATGTCGCAATGACGTTGAAGCTTGTTATCAGTGAACGGGCTCATCAGGATATCGAGCGAAACGCTGTTTGGTGGGCGCGAAACCATTCGCTCACCCAAGCGATCGATTGGCAGGACGTTGTCTACCGTCAGCTTGAGACCATTCCGGGGATGCCGGAGAGTTATTCGCTGGCTCCCGAGAATCCGAAGTTCGACGAAGTGCTTCGAGAGAAAAACATCGGATTGGGTGCTGGCGGATACCGCGCAGTATTCACTGTGCGAGGCAATGAAGTTCACGTCCTGACGATTCGTAGAGGCGCTCAGCGGGAATTGGGCGATCACGAAATCGGCTGAAGCTGAACTCTTTTCAAGTCGCGACTTTTTTCATCGCCGTTGCTCGGCGTGTCATGTCTGTTGTTTGTGAAACTGCGTTCCTGCGGGCTACGAGGGTAACATCCCGTGCTTTTGCTTTCACACGGAATTATTGCCGTCACGCGGGCTCGCTCACGGTCCCTTGTTGCATGATGCAGGGAATCTGCTGCAATCGGTTCTCCTCGACCGAGCGATTCCAGAATCGGAGATCAACGCAACTACAATCACAAACCAAGCCTGAGGCCAGTGTCGTTATCGGGCGTGAATTGGCGGGATGTTGCTGTCGCGGTGTGACGACGTCAGATGTCCCAGACGCATACCGTTCGGTCGAAGGATGCTGAAGCCAGACGGGATCCGTCAGCAGACCAGGCGAGACCGTAGATCGTGTTTCGGTGTCCTCGAAGCGTCTGCACGATTCGCCCCGTTGAGATTTCTCGAATGAGCACCAGGGAGTCGCTTCCGCCGGATGCCAGATGTTGTCCACTCGGAGAGAAGGCCACGGTTTTCACTGATCCTTTGTGTTCATCGAATGATCGCTCGAACTTGCCGGTAGCGAAGTTCCAGAGCCGGATCGCCGGTGATTCTTCAGCAGTGGCGATGGTCGCACCGTCCGGAGAAAACGCCACGCACTGGATCGGCTTTGGAAGTGGTCCAATGTCACGGACCAGCGTTTGTGATTCGACGTCCCAGATTCGGATCAGAAAATCATGCCCGCCGGAGGCCACAAATTTGCCGTCGGGGGAAAATGCCACGGAGCTGACAATGTCCGTGTGCCCTTTCAAAGTTGCCACCTGCCGAGCTGCGGCAACGTCCCACAGAATCAGGTCCTTGTCGTGCGATCCGGAAACGGCTGTCGCTCCGTCGGGCGATGGTGCCATGCACGTCAGATACGTCGCATGTCCGGACATGGTTGACCTGAGGGTGCCTGATGCCAGATCCCAAGTCCGCAGGGTTTTGTCCAGACCTGCCGACAACAATGATGCGTCGCCGTTCTGAAAAACAACCGTGCAAATGGCTTCGCCATGACCTTTCAGACGAAATTTCTCGTTGCCGGAGGATAGTTCCCAGATCTTAATCGACTTATCTAGACTGCCTGACGCGAGCAGGCGTCCATCTGACGAAAAGGCCACTGAGTACGCCGCGTTTTCATGTCGCAGCCTAAGAGTCGGTTCCAGAGTCACAGGCACTGACAGCCTTTCAGACAAGTTCCGGCAGCGGCTGATACTTTGCATGATCGATCAGATACTGCGGTCGTCCCGTCAGATCGTCGATCGTCGCACGATCGATGTCGAGTCCGAGGTTGTGATAAAGGGTCGCGAAGATTTCCTGAAAATGCACCGGGCGTTTCGTCGGATACTCGGCCAGCGCATTTGTCTCCCCGATGACCTGACCGGTGCGAATTCCTCCACCCGCCAGCAGCGCGCAGCCAACCTGAGGCCAGTGATCCCGACCGCCTTTGTTGTTGATCTTCGGAGTTCGACCGAATTCACCCCACACCACGACGGACGTATCACGATCAAGTCCTCGGTCCTTCAAATCGTCCAATAGCGCTGACAATGCTTGATCCAGTGCCGGAAGATGATCCCGCGCGTTGTCGAAGTTGGTCCCGTGAGGCTGACCATGCCAGTCCCAGCGGCCAAACGACAGCGTCACGACTCTGGCACCAGCTTCCACCAGACGGCGAGCCACCAGAAAGTCTTCGTTTCGCAACCAGCCTGCGTCGCCGTAACCCGCCGGTTCCTTCGACCCGCGACCATACCGTTCCCGCAACGCCGGATCTTCCAGTTCGACGTCCAGGGCATTGACGAGTTTGCCGGACGTCAGGATCTCGAATGCCTGTTGATAACAGGCATCCATGCCATCAATGACGTCCGCAGTGTCGAGTTGCCGGCGAAGTGAATCGATCTGTCCCAGCAACGCTCGTCGATGACTCAGCGTTTGCTGACTCATGTTGGTCAGAACCATGTCGTTGCTGCCCGGGGCGTTGGCCGCAAACGGAGCGTGACGCATTCCGGCAAACCCTCCTTGTCCCGGATCTGACCAGAATGCGCCGCCGATTCTCGGTTGCAGACTCACTGCCGCAGGGACCTCAAGATTCACCGGCCCCTGAAGTTTCGACACAGCCGAAGCAAAACACGGCCAGCCTCCCGGCGGCTGGCTGAGTGCAGAATGTCCATGCAGGCACTGAAA
>JAYTAK010000493.1:0-4025 GCA_043737515.1 Candidatus Kuenenia sp.
GCAGGATTCCTTTCCTTGATGATGAAAGGAATCTCCCACATTTTAACAAAAACGCCTATGCCAATCCCCAGCAACGAAGCGGGCCATCGAAAACAAAACTCTCATCGTTTTCAAAGCAAGGAGAGTGAAGCGCACAACAGCGGGATCTACAGAATCTCGCGGATTCCCTCAGCCTTATCCACCAGCGAGACCGGGCGTCCGGAAAAGTCCAGGAAGTGAGTTGTGGGGTCAATTTCGAGAGCACGATAGACCGTCGCAAAAAGGTCATGCGGGGCGACCTCGCGTTCGACAGGATATTCGGCTTTCGAACTGGTCGCACCGACGACAACTCCCTGCTTCAGGCCGCCGCCGGCAAGCATCACGGAGAACGCATCGCCCCAGTGGTCACGACCGGGAACTGGAATGCCGGGCTGACCTTCGTTGATACGCGGTGTGCGTCCGAATTCACCCATGACGATCACCATGACCTGATCCAGAAGGCCTCGATCGACGAGATCCGTCATCAGCGCCCCAACGCACTGGTCCATCGCGCGCATGTTCGGAGCGTGGGCTTCCACAAGTTGAGAATGATTATCCCAATGGGGCATATCCACGGTGACGAAGGCGACTCCGGCTTCGACGAGACGCCGGGCCATCAGCGTGTATTGGCCCCACGGATTTTTGCCATAGCGTTCTGCGACTTCCGGCGTTTCCTTTGAAATATCAAACGCGTCGATCGCTGCACCGCCGAAGACCAGTGACATCGCGGACTGATGATGGACATCCATCACATCCATCACGCCCGTGTTGTCAACGTCTCGCCGCAATCGATCCAGCGACGCCAGCAGGCTGCTACGATCCTGTGCCCGCGACCGATCAAGTCCAGCGGGAGCGTTAAAACAAGTCGGTGCTTCGACCTTGATGTTGTAACTGTGGTGCAGATAGCGAGACTCGTTGTTCACGGCGAACGGATCATGCTCGCCGCCGAGATACGAAGCCCCCATGTAGCCGGGGTACAGGTAAACGCTTTCTGCCGAAGGCAGGCCGACGTAAGCAGGCAGTCCGGGCTGATTGGCACCTTTCAGTTTTGAAACGCACGATCCGAGTGACGGATAGCGAATGCCCTTCGATGCCGTGGTCGCCCCGAATCGGCCGGTCAGCATCCAGTGCGCCGCGGCGAAGTGATCGCCCGTCCCGTGACGCATGGATCGAATGATGCACATCTTATCTGCGAACTTTGCCTGCTGCTGCATCAGCTCAGAAAACTGAACGCCCGATACGCTGGTGCTGATGGTTCCGAAGGGACCACGAAATTCTGACGGGGCCTCCGGCTTCGGATCGTAAGACTCCAACTGACTCGGCCCGCCATCGAGCCAGATCAGGATGACGCTCTTGTTGTTCTTCTTCGCAACACCGTCGGCAATCAGTCGCTGTTGAGTCGCCAGGTTCAGCCCGGCCATACTCAACACGCCTGCCTTGAGGACAGCTCGTCGGCCTCGATGTTGCGGACTTCGTATTTCCAGCATGGTGGTGTCCTGAATTGTATTTTCATATCGACCTGTGACAGTTGCGACTTGTCCGCATGGAGCCGTGATTCTATTGATCATCGCCCTACGGAGGCAAGCTCCGCAGTGGCGAAAACGCCTTCCGGATTTCTTGGCTGGTGATGATCATCGCTCGATGGGGACCAGCCCCATCGTGGCGGAAATTTCCTCTTTCCGCACCAACGGAGCCGCAAGCATCCCAACAACTCGTCAGACTCCTCATCTGAATTCTTCTCAGAAAGACAACACTCTTAACGTTTGCTGAAGAGATTGCGTGTCGTGTTATGGTGATGGCTTCGCGACGCTGCCCTGCTGATCACCGATGCGCCCGTAGATCTTGAGTTCAGCGATCGTCTTCGGGCCGATTCCATCGACGTTGTCGAGTTCCTCAATGGTTGCGTAAGGGCGGCCTTCGATGATTCGATTGGCCATTTTTTCCCCTACACCAGGAATACTCATCAGTTCATCTCGGGCGGCTGTATTCAAATCAAGCACATCCGCCGGTGGGGCCTTTTTTGATCCCAATGCGAGGCTGAGTTCAGATTCTTCCGCGCGTTCAAGTTGGCGCTCTGCCGGAAGTTTATCCCAATCCGTCTTCGCCCAGATGCCGATCGCTTTTCTGGAGGCAACGAGTTCGAGGTCGCGAAGACTTTCCTTATAGACGTCTCTGTGCTGTCCATCGGGTGTTTCCCGGTAGACGCCAAAAGCGCGGGCGAGACCCTTACTCACAAGGAGTTCCCCGAGATCTTTGCCGTCGGCCGTCTTGACAAATGCATAAATCCGCTTGAATTTTGCATCCCCGCGAGCGTCGGCAAACGATGTATGAATCGTAAAGGGGCGAGCCAACACTCTCGCTGTTTCGGCTGCGGCGAGTTTGCCATATTCCCTGGCGAGTTCATTCGATGCGATTGTTGAACCACCCGCTTCTGAGATCCCGAAATAGCGGCGTTGCTCACGCAGCCGGCGTGCATCATTGTCATCACGCACTTCCATCTCGACGCAATCGACCCCGTACAGGCGAATCGTGTGTTGATCGCCATTGCCGGTTTCTATTAAGAAGCTGTCACCGTCCGCCCAATCCTTCGGAACCATGCTGCAATTCGGAAATTCTTCCAGAACCTTACCACGTACCTGAGCACAGAGGATCGTCGGCGATGCGGCAAGGAGTACCGAGATAGTGAATAATAGATTCTTCATACGCCACCCACGATTGCTTGCCAATTGTATGTCCAATGAATGAGGGAGCGCATTCGCACCTCAATCACCCGACCCGTTACTTGCGCAGTTCGTATTCCTTGATCTTACGATAAAGCGTGCGTTCGCCGATTTCGAGCATTCTTGAGGCTTCTTCGCGGTTGCCGTCGGTCAGATCGAGTGCGCGCTGGATGTAGTATTTTTCGACTTCTGTCATCGGTCTGCCGATCAGCCCATCCACGCCGGATGGCATTTCTTCGTCGGAATCCGGCAGTTGATCTTTGACCAGCACGGCGATTTCAGGCGGCAGTCCGTCGATGTCCAGCACGCCGTCGTTGTCCAGGACCAGCATGCGTTCGATGGTGTTTCGCAACTGACGAATGTTGCCCGGCCAGTGATACGCCAGCAATGCCTTGCGTGCCGCGCGGGAAAATCCCTGGGCGTCGCGTCCCGTGCGTTTCGTCAGGTCGCGCAAGAAGTGTTCCATCAGCAGCGGGATATCGCCCGAACGCTCTCGCAGCGGTGGCAGATTGATCGACACGACGTTGATTCGATAGTACAGGTCTTCGCGGAATTTTCCGTCCTGCACAAACTTGTGCAGATCCGCATTCGTGGCCGCGACCAGACGCACGTTAATCGGCAATTCGTCGTTTGCCCCCAGGCGTGTGATCTTGCGTTCTTCCAGCACTCGCAGCAGTTTGACCTGAGTGTCCATCGGCATTTCACCGACTTCGTCCAGAAACAACGTGCCCCCATTGGCATGTTCAAACTTGCCGATGCGTCGCCCCATCGCGCCCGTAAACGCACCGGCTTCATGGCCGAACAGTTCACTTTCCAGAATACTGTCCGGCAAAGCCGAAATGTTGAGCGGCACGAATGGCTTATTCTTGCGCGGACTGTTCTGATGCAGCGCGCGAGCGACCAGTTCCTTCCCCGTGCCGTTTTCGCCGTGAATCAATACGGTGCTGTCGGTCGGTGCCACGCTCTTCAGAATATCGATGATGCTGTGCATCTGAGGACTGTTACCAACGACTCCCTCAAAGCCAAAGCGTTCGTCCAGCGATTGGCGGAGTTCCGCGTTGCGGCGAATCAGCCTCAGCCGCGCCGATGCTTTTTCCACGGCGGAACGCAGTTCGCCGATGTCGAGCGGTTTGGTGAGATACGTATAGGCACCGTGCTGCATCGCCGTCACGGCGGATGCGATCGAACCGTGCCCCGTGAGCACGATCACTTCCGCATCAGGAAGTTCTTCTTTGGTGAGGCGCAGGATCTCCAGGCCGTCCACTTCACCCATTCGCAGGTCGGTGA
>JAYTAK010000494.1:0-1684 GCA_043737515.1 Candidatus Kuenenia sp.
GCTTAAAGCTCTCAGTGGGCAGCCTCGCAAGGCAAAGCCGTTTCAACTGTCCGGCCGCCAGGGAGGATTCAGGGTCGCCAGCCGATCGAGGAGCGACCAGGTCTGTTCTCCGCTTGATGTTTTCGTGGCCTACGATCGTCGCAGCGGAAGTCCTTTGCGAAAATACTCAACGACTGATTTTCAACTGGATGCCGCACCCGTGCTGATCAAAGCGCAGAACGCGATCGTTCAGATTGCAGAGCCCAATCACCTGATCATCTACCCTCAGAGAACAGACTTCAACCTTGTCGTCACAGGGTTCGATCTTAATCGCGACCTCTTTGTCCAGGTCCGGGCATCGGAGCCGGAAAACATACGGCAACGAAAAGCCGGATGAAGCCAACTTCGCGGAAGTCACGCACAGATGCATGACGACAAACACAAAACATTGGTCGGTGAACAAAAATGAAACGAAACTACGAGACACTGCACCAGCAAGTTGCCGATTATCGTCGATCCAGCGTGAGCAGGCCGGCGATTGTCAGGCCGATGCCCAGCATACCCAATCTTGACAGGTCCTCGCCAAAAATCATGACAGCCCCAACGGCGCAGAGGGCATTTTGCGAGGCATTGATGACGTTGGCACGACTGATGGTCAGATGACGCATGGCATGTGTGATCGCGTAGAATCCGAGCGCGTTGAAGATTCCGGCGATGGCAATCGTGCCCCATTCCGTCGGAGTGATTGCAGCGATGGTCTGCAAAGGCAGCAGGCTCAGGCTGAGCGGACACAGCATCAGGAATCCTGCTGCGCTGAACAGGAACAGCGTCGCCGCCACGGGCATCTGCGATCGAACCGCCTTTCGAATGTAGACGCCAGTGATGCCGTATGCCAGTCCGGAGATGATCGCCAGCGCGACGCCAGTCACGGTGCCCCAGTCGAATGTCGTCGGAACCACGGTCGCACGATTTCGGGCCGCCGTCGAAAGAAACACAATCGACACAACCATCAGTCCCATGCTGATGCCGGTGCGGATGCTGACCTGATCTCCCAGCACGAAACGCCCAACGATCGCGCCGCTGCAGATGATCGACGCAAAACAGATCGGGACAGAAATCGCCAGGCCAATTTTGCTCAGCGACATCTGAAACGCAAGGTTGCCGCCAAGCTGATTGAAGAAGGCCGCCAGTGCGATCGGCCAGACGAAGCTCCATGCGGAAAATGACGTCTGTCCTCGATAACGTCGAATCACCAGCAACACAATGGCGGCGAAAAATGTCGGGAACGCTTTTGTCCCCGCAACCCACATGTCCCAACCCACACCGCCGTCCGGCTTTGAGAGTCCTCGCAACGCCAGGTTCGCCACCGAATACGTTGCCGCAGCCAGCAACCCCAGCACCAATGGGCGAAGCGTTGTCGCTGAGACATCAATGGCAGGAGCGATCGACGGCGCGACATTCCGAAGCGACGCACCGGCATCGAGTGCAACCGCAGTATCCGTAGCTTCCAAAGTTCCAACCTGACTGGCGGCCATGATTACCAAGCAACTGGGGAGGATGAGAAAGCGATCGATCCGGGCAGATCAATCCGCTGCAAGCATGATATACTCCGCGCGGCCAGAAATGAGTCTGGCGAGCGGAGTGGCGTGAGCCCTCCGGTACCTCGTTTTTGTACCGGCAAGCTGACGCATGCCGCTCACCAATT
>JAYTAK010000495.1:0-4021 GCA_043737515.1 Candidatus Kuenenia sp.
GTGGCGATCTGAATTTCCGAAAGCGGTTTGTTGTGGTCCTTTGGTGGCATCACGGTATCAGCATCGGGAGATGTGACACGACGAACCATCTCACTGTCATCAGGTTTGCCCGGCATGATCGCCGCGACTCCGGATTCACCGCCTTTCAAAGCATCGAGTCGCACGTCAATCCGCAGGCCAGCCTTGCGGACATCATTATCGACACCGTGGCAGAGAGTACAGTGTTCAGCCAGAATTGGCTGTACCTGACGCTGAAAATCGATCGGCGGTGCCGCAGACAAGAATTCCGGAAAGGAGGTCACTGCGGCCAGGAGGCTGAGCAGTGACAGGATTGTTCGATTTCGCATGGAGGGTTCCTGGCAGAAGGGCTGTGGATCTAATCGTGGGATAAGCTTCCAGCTTGTCACCAGCTTGTCATCAGAATCGTGGGATAAGCTTCCAGCTTGTCATTTCTCTTCGCTCTTCGCACTTCAAGAAACATCGAGTTCTCTTCCATCAATAACAAACTGAAGCGTGTACTCCAGCAGGTCCTCCATCATAAGGCTTCTTTCAGGCAGGAAAACTGTCGATTGTTGAATCTCGAAGCCGAAACAAGCTGATTGACGAAAATTCGTTACTGTTCCTGGTGGACCTCATTTATTCCGGGCTTTCACGTTGAACATCTTTGACCCGCTTGTAAGAATACGCGATTCGCGATCTGGCTACTGAATGGATGTGCAGTTGCCGCCGCGACGTGGAATTCCCGATTTTTGTTCACAATCACTTTGTATTGGTGTGTCATGTTGAAGGACCGATCTCGAATTGAACGTCAGCTGACTTTTTCTCAGCAGCAACTTTCTGTTGTCGAAGCCAAGTTGGAAACCGACGGTGTGACAGGCAAGGCTCGGGGGAAAAACCCTGTTTGGCGCAAGTTAAGTGCCGAACATCGTCAGCTCAAACGTCGTCTTTACGCTGTGGCGAGCCTGGAAAAGCGCGAAGCTGAAGCAGCTCAGCGCAAGGCTGACAAAGCAAACGGCGTTGAGGCAACGGCAGAAGCGGAAGCCTGATTTGCAATCGGTTTCGATTCGCAGTTTGTTCGGCAAACCTTGATTCAACTACCAAGCCATTTGTGTCGTGATCGCGGAACAATTCGTTCTTCGAGTACGGATTAAGCGGTCGATTGTAGCAGTGTCGAAGGTGATCCACTCGGAGAGATGGCAGAGTGGCCGATTGTGCAGCACTGGAAATGCTGTGTGTCCGAAAGGGCACCGGGGGTTCGAATCCCCCTCTCTCCGCTCAGTACGAAGTCGTTCGTCAGAAGCCCGACGCCATCGAAGTCTCCCAGGACGTTTGATCGCTGCCGGGCTTTCTTGCTGCGCCAGGATGCGTTGCCAGTGACCGCGAAAACTTCACAAGTCACACGGCCCGATTAAAGATAATCCTGCGGCAGGTTCAACCATGATCAGCACGTTTACCGTTGAAATCCGTGTACGTTACAACGAAACCGATGCAATGGGACTCCTGCATCATTCGAACTATCTCAGTTATTTTGAAGTCGGCCGCACCGAGTTGTTTCGGGCTCAAGGGGGCAGCTATCGACGGATGGAGGAACTGGGGTTGTACTTCGTGGTAGCGAAAATCGAAGTGCGATACCGTCGGCCAGCTCGGTATGACGACCTGCTTTCGCTCAAAACTGAGATTTCCCGTGTCACGCCTGCGAAGCTGGAACATCACTACTGTCTGCTGCGGGAAAATGAGGTTTTGGCCGAAGCAGACTCGGTTATTGCCTGCGTAAATCGGGCTGGAGAAGTGCAAAGGATTCCCGAGGATCTCGTCGCAATGACCTCTTTGAAAGATCATCTTTAAAAAAATGGGCTGGTTGTTTGACAGATTCCTGTCAGGAAAGATAGGGTATCCCGGAGATTGAAGAGGCTACCGCAACCTGAACGTGTGATTCGGGGGCATTTGCGGTCGCGGCTGTGCATTGAAATGTGCGGCGTTAAGTTGATTTACAAGAGGATAGAATAATGCGACACCTTGGAATTTTGTTTGCATTGGCTGCAATGCTGATCGCCAACACCGCCGAAGCTGGCCGAAACAATTGCGGTCGACAGTCAAAATGCAGAACCCAGCATCACTGCGCTCCACAACACTGTGGCAGCACATGCCATAGCTGCGCACCTGTATCAAGCTGCGGCTCATGCAACACTTGCAGCGCTCCAGCACCAAGCTGTGGCTCATGCCAGACATGCTGCGCTCCGATTTCAAGCTGTGGCAGTTGCAACTCATGCAACAGCGGCTGCAGCTCATGCGGCAGCAGCTCAGGCTGTGGTGCAGCCGGATGCGGCATTGCTGCTCCAGCAGCACCAGCACCATCTGCAGCGCCAGCACCAGCTCCACCAGTTGAAAACGCTCCAGCTCCTCCAGCTGAAGCAGCACCGGCTCCAGCACCTGAAGCAGTTCCAGCACCAGCACCTGCACCGGCTGCGTAGTTGCCTGGTGTTCGATCGAGGCTTCCGTCAGCAACATGTTCAGTTTCGATCGTGTTGTTGACAGCCTGAATTCGCGACAGCGGCAGCAATGCCGCTGTTTTCATGCGCTGATATAAAACCACCGCGCGACGGAAAAACGGCCAGCGAAAATTTCCGGGATTAGGGCATTCCTCAGAAAACAGTTGTCTTGACAATTGTCGTCGCAACGGTGATGCTTTCGGCATGGCAACGTCACCCGTACCACCGTCTTCACGGAAACCGAGGTTCGATTCACCGGAGCAGGAAGCATTCCTGAACCTCTGGAGAACGTACGATTGCCTGAAGGCTTTGGAAGACGAGTTGTTCACAAAGTTTCAATTGTCCGCGCAGCAATACAATGCACTGCGGCTGTTGCGTTCTGTCTATCCTGCGTCCATGCAGACGCTGGCTCTGGGAAAGCTGTTGATTTCCCGCAGTCCCGACACGACGCGAATGCTGGATCGACTTGAACAGCGGCAACTGATCATCCGCGAACGTCGCAACGAAAACCGACGCGTGGTGGAAATTGCGATCACGCAACAGGGGCTGGACCTTCTCGATGAAATGGCATCCGAAGTTCAGGCCATGCACAAGCGGCAATTGGGACACTTGAATCGCACTGAGCAGCGGGAACTTACAGCCTTGCTGAAACGAATTCGAGAACCTCACGAAGATGCCAGTTGCGAATGGCTGGATGAATAGGCGGACGGAAGTCCAATGCGACTGCGTTTCTTGCAAGGAGCCGCAGTTCTTGTTGTTCAATGACTGAAAACATGATCAAAGACCGGAACCCCTGCGGAGGAGACAGATTATGAAAGCGTCACTTTTTACATTCCTCAGTTTGTGCATTCTGAGTCAGGCGACTTTCGGCGACGACTGGCCTCACTGGCGCGGTCCGCACAACGACGGGCAGTCCTCAGAAACCAACCTTCCTGATTCGTGGTCGCTTGAAGGTGAAAACCTGCTGTGGCGAAAGCCGGAATTCGCGTCGCGGTCGTCACCGGTTGTGATGAACGGGCGAGTCTACGCTGTCTGTCGGTCGTTTCCTGAGACGACTCAGGAAGGCGAGAAAACTGTCTGTCTGGATGCGAAAACCGGCGATCTGATCTGGGAAAGCATTCACAACATTTTTCTCACCGATGCCCCAGCGGAACGAGTTGGCTGGTCCAGTGTTGTCGGCGATCCGGCAACAGATACGGTGTACGTACTTGGACTTGGCAGTGTGTTTCAGTGTCTGGACGGCAAGACCGGCAAGACGATCTGGGAACACTCCATGAGCGAAGAATACGGCATGCTTTCGACTTACGGCGGCCGTACAAATTTCCCCGTGGTCTTTGAGGACATGGTCATTATCAGCGGCGTTCTGACCGGCTGGGGCGAAACCGCGATTCCTGCGTATCGCCTGATCGGATTTGACAAGAAGACAGGCGTCGCACAGTGGTTGAAGAGCACAAAGCTGCGACCGGAAGATACGACCTACAGCACTCCGGTCTTCACGTACTTCAAAGGCCAGGCCGCGATGGTCGTGGGTG
>JAYTAK010000496.1:0-9183 GCA_043737515.1 Candidatus Kuenenia sp.
TCGCGGGCTTCCTGATCGCGATTCAGTTCCAGCAGGACGCGAGCGTGCGTAATGCGAAACTCGGCGATCTCTGGTTCCAGCTCGCTGGCCTTGCGATAGCTGGCTTCCGCGAGTTCCAGCGAGCCGTCGGTTTCATGCTGCTGACCCTGCTCAAAGGCTTCCGCCGCAGGGGAAGGCATGAAAGACTTCAGCCATGCTCGCAATTCCGGTTCCGGCTTCACACCGGCAAATTGACTCACCGGCTGCCCGTCCAGCATGGCGACCACAAAGGGTATGGACTGCACGCCGAACGCCCCGGCAATTTCCGGACACTGATCGACGTTGACTTTCACGAGGCAGAAGGCACCTTTGGCTTCGGCGGTGAGCTTTTCCAGAATCGGAATCAGTTGCTTACAGGGACCACACCAGTCCGCCCAAAAATCCACGATGACCGGCCGCACACTGGACTGCTGGATGACATCCTTCTGAAATGTCTCCATGGTGGTATTGATGATGGACGGTGCGTCGGGCATGGGGGCTGCTTTACAGGATCTGGAAGCGGAAAACCGGGATGATACTCATCCTGAGCGTGGCGATCAATCAGGCTGATCTAGCCGGAAACCCCGGTTTCTGTGTTATGATCCCGTTTTCGCAAAGCCGCATGCTCGGGGCAACAGTCGTTTCCGCAGCCTGATTGCGGCTCGCAGACACAGTTCTATCAGGTAAGGTGTGATCTCTCATGTCGAAACAATTCGGAACATGGATGCTCGGATTGGCGGCGATTGCCGTATTTTTCAATGGATCGTGCCCGTCAGCTTCGGCACAGGCGAAGTCGCCTCAAAGTAAGCCTGCTCAGACAAAGCCTGTTCAGACAAAGCCCGCTGCAGAGAAAACGGCCCCAAGGAAAGCCGCCCCAGGGAAAGCAGTTCCGGGGAAATCGGCCCCGGAAAAATCAGGCTCGGGAAGGATGGCGGAAGCAAAACGAGCTGCGGATAAACCAGCCGCCGCAGGAAAACCGGGCGTGCCGAAACCCACCACAGAAGAAACAGCCGCGACCGAAACGGCCCTCTTCACAATCGGTTCCAAGGCCCCGCCGATCGATATTGCGCACTGGATCAGCAACGGAAACGGCAAATTCAAGCCGGTGACAAAATTCACCCCAGGCAAAGTGTATGTCGTTGAGTTCTGGGCCACATGGTGCGCTCCGTGTGTCGCCAGTATGCCGCATCTGGCTGCGACTCAGGCCAGGTACATCGACAAAGGCGTCCAGATCATCAGCATCAGCGACGAAGATCCGGAAACGATTCAGGGCTTTCTGGCAAGCAATGTGCGCAGTTCCCAACCGGCTGACGCCAAAGCGACAGGCGAAAAGGAAGGTGAGAAGTCCGTCGAAAAGAATGCAAAGGCCGCGAAAGAACAGAAGATCGAGAAGCAAACTTATGCTCAGCTCACCAGCACTTACTGTCTGACAACCGACCCCGATGCTTCGGTCAGTATCGACTACATGGAAGCCGCTGCCCAGAACGGAATTCCCACATCGTTCATCGTCGGCAAAACCGGTCTCGTGGAATGGATCGGTCACCCCATGAATCTGGACGAACCACTGGGGCAGATTGTCGCCGATAAATGGGATCGTGCTGCGTTTCTGGTGAAATTCAAGAAGGAACAGGATCACGACTCATTGATGGCAAAACTCGGCGCAAGAATGCGCAAGGGCGACACCCAGGGAGCACTCGCGATTATTGCGGACGCAAAGAAGACTGCTGCCGGAGACGCGGCGTCAATCGTGATGCTCGACAAGCTGGAGTTTCAGATCCGAGTCACGCCGATCTTTGCAAAGATCGAAGAAGGTGAAGTGAAAGAAGGCATCGCCGAACTCGATGAAGTCATCAAGACGGCCACGTCAGAACAGAAGTCGGAATTGTGCATGATCAAATTCAAGCTGCTGGTGGAATCGGAAGAATACGATGCCGCCGCAAAGGCACTGATGGTCGTTGCCAGCGACAAGAACATTGATGCCGATTCCATCAACCAGCTTACCTGGCAAATCTACGAAGCTGCCAGAGAGGACGAGCAGTTTCCGATGGTGCTTGTGGATGCCGCAACGGTAGCCACAGAGAAGGCACTGGTCGCATCACCAAAGAGCGGCATGATCCTTGACACTCTGGCGCACCTGGTGCATCACCAGGGAAAACTGGACCGTGCGATTGAACTACAGTCCCAGGCTCTCGCGAACTCTGATGACTCCAGTGACGAAGGCAAGCAGGAAATGCTGGCATACCTCAAGGAATTGAAAAAGGAAAAAGCGGGCAAGTGATGCGGCTGTTGCGGCCATAGGTGCGGTCACGATTGATTGTCCAAACGGGTTCATTCTGCCGGAAATGATTTACCTGACTCTACCGGATTCTATGTGCAGCTCCCGATTGGTTTTGAGGGAAAAATCGAGTGTGGGAGAATGATTGTTTAACGGCGAGCCGTAGGCGTAGGCGAAATTTTCTGCCGCCTACGCCTGCGGCTCGCCGTTAAACGAATGACGTTTCCATAAATCACGCACATAGAATCCGGTAGGGTCAGGGATTCTCAATTGGCCGCAAGGCGCACCTGTGCGACGTGGTTTCGAAAATCGGCGACTGCACGCGACCTGCACAGCCTGCGACCACTGCTCTTGACTCAACTACAAATGTACGTCTATAGTTCCGCCTCAGGGACATTTGTAGTTGTGAACGACAAGGCAGGGAGGACGCGAAATGCCGCCGAGACCGGGGTTGTCGAAGGCCGAACTGGAGATTGCCCGGATTGTCTGGGAACTGAAGAGCGCAGGGGTAAGGCAGGTCTTTGAGGCGCTGCCCGCCGGGCGTGATATCGATTTCACGACCGTGCAGACGTATCTCCGCCGTCTTGAGGAAAAGGGTTATCTCAACGCGAAGCTGGACGGGCGGAATCGAGTTTACTCGCCCAAAGTTCGGCCTCAGACCGTCATCCGTGAAACCGTGGGCGAGATGGTGGATCTGTTGTTCGGCGGTGAAACGCTGCCGCTGATGAAGCATCTTGTTGAGGAACGCCGGTTCTCTCCCGATGATATCGGTCAGCTTCGCCAGTTGCTGGATCGACTGGAAGGAGGCCGCGATGAGAAATGATCGTTCCGGTAGGTCCTGCCAGCCGGGCAGGACTTTCGCCGCAAGGCGAACCGTACGATGGACATTCTTGTCCGTCGTTTGGCCAATCAGCAGCATCAATGCACAAGATTTCCCGCATCAACACTTGCTCGTTCGTGGAGTGTTTCGTGGTGCAGATCTCGGACATGAATGTCCAAGGTACATGGAATGCTGGCAGGACCTACAGAATGTGCTGACTGGAGGCCGACGATGATTGCTCGCTTTTTCGGCCTCCTGATGACACAAACATGGCAGATTACCGTTTTGGCAATCGTCGTCGCAGTTGTGGTGAAACTCGCCGCGAAAAACCGTCCGCATCTGGCTCACGCACTGTGGGTGCTGGTGCTGATCAAGTGTGTGACGCCTCCGTTGTGGGGACATTCGCTCGGCGTATTCAGCCAGCTTCAGGCACGGCTGATGCCCGATGAATCTGCAAGTCTCCCGGACGTGAGCGACTCGACTGCGAGCGTACCGGTCGTGATCGCAGAGACTTTGGTTCCAGCACCGGAAATTGATGTGCCAGATCCCGAGCCAGATGAAATGCTTTCATTGGCCGACACGGAACCGAGGGAAGCTGCCAGTCTCATGTGGGGCGACGGCACGGAAATCGAACAAGGTCAATTGCAGACTCTGTCGATCGAAGGTGACGAGCCAGTTCTGCTGCCCGAGGAATTCGAAGCCAACTTTGCACACGCAGAGCCTGCGTTGCCAGTGGAACGAGAGGAATCGGACGCGAGTTGGCTCGGCCCCGGTTGGCTGTTGCCCGGCGGTCTGGCGGCGGGATCGATCATGACGTTGTTCATCATGGTCTTTCGGTGTCTGCGATGCCTGCGAGAGATTCGCCGTCACCGCACAACGGAATTTGATGCACAGCTTCGTGAGAGAATTCAGTATCTCTCAAAGCAACTTCGCATCCGCCGAATTCCGCAGATCATTGTCTCCGATGTGCTGTTCGGCCCGGCAGTGCTGGGTCTCCTGCGGCACACGATCGTGCTGCCGCGTTGTCTGTTTGAGACTGCCGAAGGCAGTCAGAGTAGGTCCTTTCTGCCGGAAAGGACTTTCGCCGCAAGGCGAACCGCACGGGGCCAAACGTCCGCTCAACGGCAAAGTGATGATGTTGAGTCAATAACCTCTGGTCGCGTCGCGGCAAGCCGCGAAGTCCCGCCCGGCAGGCGGGACCTACATTACCTCGACCCGATCCTCGCGCACGAACTGCTCCACATCCGCCGTGGCGACCTGCGCACTGGCACGCTGCAGGCGATTGTGCAGAGTCTGTGGTGGTTTCATCCGGCCGTGTGGCTCTCGAACCGCTGGCTGTCGCGCGAAGCTGAGCGATGTTGTGACGAACAAGTGATCGCCGAACTTGGCTGTACCCCGGCTCAGTACGCTCGCAGTCTGTTGTCTGTCATTGAATGCAAACACCAACTGCAACCGATCCCTGTCTTCCCTGGCATGAAGCCCGTGGAAATCACAACCCAACGTATGGAGAGAATCATGTCGCTC
Organism: Candidatus Kuenenia sp.; assembly: GCA_043737515.1. GTDB lineage: Bacteria > Planctomycetota > Planctomycetia > Planctomycetales > Planctomycetaceae > SXXK01. The sequence continues at coordinate 4,638 of JAYTAK010000496.1, forward strand.
AGGACTGGATTGAAAAAGCAAACCCCGCTCTGGTGCTGGCTGATTGTTGTGGCATTGGCGATCGTGGTGTTGCCAGGGGCGGTGGCAACACCTTCGCCGGATGAATCTCCAGCGATTGTGAAGCAGGCTTCCAGCCTGCCAATTACCCCACCGACGGCATCCGTTTCAAAACAGCAAGTCACCGACACAACTCATGACAGAATATTGCCACCCACAGCACCGGATGAACTCATCGCAGATGAACGAGTTGAATCGACCGAAATGGCACGCCCCGTTCCAGAGTTCGTTCACAAATCCTCCGACCCGCTGGTGAAACTGGTCTGGGATGCTCGTGACGCATCCCGGCGGCGGTTATTGATGACAGATCAGCGGTATCCGTGGTTGTTTATGCACGGCGTGGCCGCGTTGCGCCGCGACTTCCTGATTCGAGATGGCGATGAAGCCGTCGTTGGGCTCGACTGGCTGCAGAACTTGCCTGAGAATCAACTTGATCGTTTTCATTATCGTAGTCAAGTATGGTTTCAAAAGACCGAACATGGTGCTCAGCCAGATCCACGATCGGTCGAATTCGGCTTCGATGACCATGCTCAGGAATTCGTCGCGACGCTTGCAATAAATGATGTGGCGTTGGACACGAAGTTCAAGACAGGCGACGGCACAATCACGATGGGTGACTTGGTCAAGCACTTGCAGATGACCGTCAGCGAAAAGAAGCTGGCTCCCTGGACTCTGATTGCGTTAAGCAAATACCTGCCTCGCAACGAAAAATGGACGAACGCCAGGGGAGAAGAATGGAGCATTGAACGGCTCGTGGAGTTCGAACTTCACAAGGGGGAACAAACGCTTCCGCCATTGTCTCTGATGTCCCTTGCCGTCGCCCGCAATCACTACTTTGCGGCTGAAGAATCGCTCGAAGGAAATTGGCTGCAGGCAGAGCAGAGAATTCGCGAGGCAATTGACAAGTCACGGTCGCGTACAACAAGCGATGGCAGGCTGATCACGTCATATGCTCCGATTTTCCGTTCACCGCGATTTCAATATCGGTCTCAATTTGGTCCACCAATCCATTCGCTCGGAAGTACGCCAACCTATATCGATGAACTTCAAATGGACATGGAAGGGAATCGACGCATCCGTCAGGCTGCTTTCAGCTACGACATTGCAATGACGAACAGCGCACAGATGCTGTTGTTTATGACGATCGCACTGCCTGACGATCAACTTCATGAAGACTGGTTCCGGCGTGCGATTGAAACGGCTGCGAATGATCTGGTCGCTGATTGGAGCAACGAAGACATCGCATCGCCGTTTTACGAAACAACTCAGGCCATGACTATTTATCTCCAACGAGTCGCGGTCGGGGGAATCGCGGCACCGGTTCCGAATAATGAACAGGTGAAGGTCTTTGTTAAGGGTTTGGTCCGACAGCCGGGATCATACGTCGCTCCAGCGGATAAGAGCATACGTCTTCTCGATGCAATTGCGCTGGCTGGTGGACCACAAGATGACTCTGCAGATACGATCAGCGTCATCCGCAATCGAGACCAGCGACTTCCACAATCGATCCGTCAGGTTAATCTGCATCGTGCGCAACGCGGTGCCGATCCAAACTTCTTACTCATTGATGGAGACGAAGTGCTGTTGCAACCAGCGGAACTTGTGAAAACGCCACTGGCCACCAGCATTCGGCTCGATGACAGTTTCGTGATGTCGCCAGACATGCCGATCACCGGAAGCCGTGTGATTGTGTATGTCAATGACCGGCCAATCACGGTCGAACGATTCATTGGGAGTTTGTGGAGCCGACTGGAGAAAACGCCGGACATTACGGAAACGATGAAACGACGAATCGCGCTCGAAGCCATCGCGTCCGGCCTTCCTGAATTCGTGTTTCAGCAACTGATCGAGGATTACTTCCATGCAGACGCTGCTGAAAGCATCGAGCACGATTCAATGTGGCTGCGTGAAGTGACGGACAAGCAGTTCGCAGAGATTCTTGAGAAAGTATCGAAGTTCGATGCAGATCCTCGAACGCAGGCTCGAATGCTGCTTGCGATGCTCGCAAGAGTTTCCAGGATTGCGTTGTTCGAAAGTGGTGCCAATCCAGCATTTTTTTCCGGCAGACAACAACGAGTCGATGGATACGTTCGCGGGATGCACAGCGACTCGGTCGCAAACAACAAATCGATCGTCATCAGGGATGTGCAGGAGCTACTGACGACAGCCTGCCTGCGGAACGTCGTTTCGCTGGATTTCACAAACGCCAGTCTCACCGAAGTCGTGCAGGTACTTGAAAAGGACCAGTACATCAATGTCGAGATTAATTCGCTCCATGCACAAATCGGCAGCCGGATCTTCGACAAACCCGCGACAGTCGAATTCCATTGTCAGAATAAACTGCTCGGCGACACCATCAAGGACATCGTTGAACCGCTGGGTATGACGACGCACGTGCATGGAAACTCCGTCCTGCTCCAGTTCGCCGATGCACAGGAGGCGATGGCAAAATTCCGCGCACTTCCCGGCCCGCCGTCGTTCGGCGTCTTCGGCATCGTAAAGAACACCGGCTGGCATCTGCTCGATAAGGAAATTCGGCTGCTGGACGCCCTCACACTCGCTGGCGGCATTGCTTCCTCGGAAGGCGGCGTTGTCGATCCGGAAGGCGTCGCCATCGAGATCACCAATCCTGAGATCATGTCAGGCAACGCCATTCCGGTGTCGATGTCGCTAGAGGTTCTGCGGCAGGACACATCCGGAAAGCTGAATCGAATCGTCAAAGACGGCGACATCATCAGCGTCACGCGGAATGGATCGGCAGACGCTCTGCCCGCGAAGGAATCTGGTGCGGGCGTCATGAACGGCAAAGGAGTCAACGGCGATGCAGGACTTGCTGGCACTGTCCGATTCGATCAGCCATCGAACGTGGCTAATCGACCGGGTCGAAGTCCGGCACCGTCCGAAATACAAGACAATGTTGCCGGAAGATACGATGGCCCGGCGACCCCGGAACTGATTCGCGAGCCCAAATTGGATGCACCTGATAAACGGCTCGTGCCTGAGCGTCCGCTGCCGCCTGAAGTCGAGCAGTCGTCCGATCCGCTGGTGAAGCTTGTGTGGGAAGCTCGTGAGTCATCGCGGCGGCGATTGTTGACAACGGACCAGCACACACCATGGCAGTTGATGCAGGGAGTGCTCGGACTGCGACAGGATTTTCTGGTGAAGCATGACGGGAAAATCATCAATGGGCTGGAGTGGATTCAAAGCGGACCGACCTTCAAGGATGAACCCCCTTTTCAGGAAGATCAACCGTGGTTTCAAAAGACGAAGCTTGGGGGACGGGCTCATCCCTATCTGCGACCATACTTGTTTGAAGGGCATATCAACCAGTTCGCAGCAATCCTCGCTTCGTGCCGACTTCCGCTGAATGCCCGATTTGGGACACCTGACGGTCCGATCACAATGCAGGATCTGATCACCAATGCTCAAATGACGGCCAATCAGAAAGAGGAAGTGAGCTGGACTCTGTCTTTACTGAGTCGGTATCTGCCCCCGGATGCCAAATGGGTGAATGCCAAAGGAGAAGAATGGAGCATGGAACGACTTGTGAAGCTGGAGGTCGGCAAGAACCTTGACGGTCCGTGTGGCGGAACCTGCGGATTGTTTGCGTTGGCCGTCGCACGCAATGAATATCTGCAATCCGGAAAGCCGCTCGAAGGCGTTTGGCTGGAAGCCGAGCAGAAGATTCAGAAGCATATCGCACTGGCAAGAACTCAGCAGAATGCCGACGGCACGCTGTGCTCGCACTATTTCAAAGGCGGCGAAGCAAAAAAAGATTTCGACCAACGCCTGGCCAGCAGTGGTGCATTGCTGCAGTTTCTGATAACGACCGCGTCAGATGCACAGCTCAAGGAAGTCTGGCTTCGCCGTGCGGTTGAGGCGACGGCGAACGATCTGATGTCCAATCGAAAGGCCTTCGTAAGTTGCTCGCCACTCTTTGAGACTACGAACGCCTTTGGCATCTATCTGGACCGAGTCTCCGTGAGTGCAGTTGCGGATGTCAAACCCGGTTCAAAAGAGGTTTCTCTCTCGGAACGCCTCGTACTTATTGCATATCCTGTTGCCGACCTGGTCTTCCGTGAAGTGTCCGTTGTTTCGGAAGTAAGCCGATTCAAAGATTCATCCGTTGACGCGACGCATGATGTCGTACCTGCCGCTGCTTTGACTTTCGGTACGGCGGCTGCGCCGGACCAAATTATCGATGTGCCTGATGCCAGCCGGCAGGCAAAAGCACTGACCTCGAAGGCGGATCTCACTCCACTGGTGGAATTGATCAAAGCCTCGGTGCAACCAGATTCATGGCATGAGCGTGGTACCGTTGCTGTCGATGAAGCGACGCTGTCGCTGGTCATTCGCCAGTCGGAAGTCGCTCATGGCGAAATTGCGGAACTACTCACCCAACTTCGAGATGCGCAGGATCAGAGTGTTCAGATTCCGTGCCAGGTCATGCACTTGACAAAAGTATCACAGACGAAGTGGCTGGAAGAAC
>JAYTAK010000497.1:0-4019 GCA_043737515.1 Candidatus Kuenenia sp.
GAAAACTTCGCGGATTTGTTGTCCGTGTCGCTGACGCAGGACCGGCCATAATTTTCAAACCTGGCTTCCACCGACGCAAGGTCGAGCGGGGAGCGGCCTCCTGGGTTCTTTTCGTTTTAGTTGCCAAACCTTGGTCCACTGGCACGAGGCCAGTGGGGTCAATCGAACTGTGGTGCTTTCCGCTTGAACTGCGAGACCTTTGAATCACGCAGTCTGCAAAAATGCCGTTGCAAACTCAGGGCTGGAGAGATCGCACCCGTTCGTAAAATCATAGTCGCAATTCGACATGGACTTCGAGTCAAACAAAGTGAAACAACACAGCCAGAAAGAAACCGTTAACTCCTGGCGTCGGTGGGAGTGGATCGATTTGTCAAGTTGGATCATGTTTAGTGTCACCGCCCGTGCGAGATCCGATAGCAGCATCGATAAGCTGACGCGCCGTTTGCCAGTCGGCTTCCGTTGCGAAGGATGAACGGACGAATCCCGACGGAGTTATGCCAGTCTCTGCGGACAGCAGTACGACGTTGTCAACGAGAATGCATTGACAGTAGTATCGCAAAGGTATTCGCGTTTGCGTGAATCCAGTTTTGAGCCAGACCGCCGAATCCGTGATTACTCCTGTAATACCCGGAACAGGATTTTGTGCAGTGCTCCGACCGAGTTGATAGAAGCCCCATCCCAGCAAACAGGGCAGTAAGAAAGCAAGATTGATGGTTCCTTTGCCGACAATAAACAATACATAGCATGGCCAACAAACCGCACATAGACAAATACAAATCCCCCAGCACTTCCACGCCCACGCCTTCGTCAACAAAAATGAATGCCGATGCATCTTTGGAAACAGAGCGTAGATTTGAGGCGAGAGCCTCTCAAAATCCGCATGTTGCTCAGTGTCTACCTTGAACTGGATGCCATCGGTTGGCAAGGGTGGAAAAACGTCCGGCAAGCTTGCCAAGTTGTGTTGCTTCGATTGAGACACTTGCCAATCATTCAAACCATCCAGAAACCGATCGAAGACGGCCTGCTGGTCTGTCGTGAGCCAACTTCTGGGAATCAGGATCGGGTTGACCAGCTGTAAGTTCAGGAGCCACGCTTCTGATGATACCAGCACTTGCGTCGCCTGCCACGGGAACAATGTATGACACAACTTCCCATCTCGACTGTATCTTTCTGCAGAATAAAATTGCTCGCCGAGTTCAATATTCTTGTCACCCCAGATGGGTGGATCTGCCGTTTCAATCCGGAAACGAATCCGACGGTAGGCGACAAAAACAACGGCAATCGAGAATACTGGAATCACGACGGTTGTGAGCCAGAACAGCAGATTTTCAAATCCGAAATTGGCTGTCTTGATGTCGTTGACTAGTTTTGAGCCTGTGAAATAGACCAGCAACGCACAAACACCCCAAACCGGTAGCAATCCATTGATCGTACTGGTTGGCTTCCCTGTCTTCGGATTTCTTCGCGGAATGGCCTTGCACCTGGCGGCCATCCGAAGGGCTTCCGATTCGGAAAGATTCCCTTGAATGCGGATTACCTCGAAAAATTCAGGACACGCATGGCACGCTGCATCCGTGTTTTGCTGCGGATCATCGACGTTTGAAAACTCGTAAGGATTACTTTTCATTTTGTGATTATGGAAAGCGATGGAGACGTTCGCAACTCAATGTGTTCAATTTGCAGTGTTCAGTCTGATGTCAACAACAGGCTGCGATTTCCTGAACTCACAACCCCCGTGAGTGGGCCGAGCGTGATGGCGAGTTTCCGGCACAAACATTACACTGCACAGAAAGGATAATCTCTCACTCACCGATTGACCAATATGCCCGCTCAAATCATTGATGGAAAAGCCATCGCCGAGTCTGTTCGAAATCAGATCGCGGCAGAGACACAACAGTTGATTCGCGACACGGGAATTGTGCCACATCTGGCGGCAGTGCTTGTCGGCAACGATCCGGCGAGTGAAGTTTACGTCCGCAACAAAGAACGCGCGTGTCAGAAAGCGGGACTCAAGAGTACGCTGCATCGACTGGATTCTGCGACGACACAGGCTGACTTGCTCGCATTGGTCGCTGCGCTCAACCGCGACATGAGTGTTCACGGCATCCTGGTGCAATTGCCTTTGCCGAAGCATCTGGATGCCACGCAGATCCTGGACGCAATCCTGCCGACTAAAGATGTCGATGCGTTTCATCCGGAGAATACTGGACTGATGCTGCAAGGTCGGCCTCGATTTCTGCCGTGTACTCCCGCAGGCGTGATGAAGATGCTTGAGGTGTCACAGGTTCCGACAACAGGCCGACATGCCGTGGTGATCGGACGCAGCGACATTGTGGGTAAGCCGATGGCGGCGTTGCTGGTGCAGAAAGGCGTCGATGCGACAGTCACGATCTGCCACAGCCGCACGGCTGACATCGGTGCCGTCTGCCGGACGGCGGATATTCTGATCGCGGCCGTCGGGATTCCGGAATTCGTCAAGGGCGATATGATTAAGCCTGGAGCCGTCGTGATTGACGTCGGTATCAATCGAGTCAACGAGCGTCTCGTCGGCGACGTGGACTTCACCGCCGCCAGTGCCGTCGCGTCGGCTATCACTCCCGTCCCCGGCGGCGTCGGGCCGATGACGATCGCCATGCTGCTGCAGAACACGCTGAAATCGGCGCGACTTGGCTGGGGCGCTGTCAAATCGACGAATTAGGGTTGAATCTGCAGGCCGGAACAAGCGGTGCGCCGTTCCGGGAGGTGTCTGGCAATTGCCGGAACGGCGCTGCGCTTGGTCCGGCCTACCCAAAAACAAATCTCGACAATCCACGAGTGCCGTCAGCCGCATGAAGTCCACGGCTGTGACTCCAGTTTCAGCGACACTCCGCTACGTCCTTCATTTTCTGCAATCCGAGCGTTGCGACCTCCAGAGGATTTCTGTCCCATAAGTCCTGTCGGAAAAGTTCCAGTGACAGGTATCCGTCGTAACCGATCGCAGTCAACTGGTCACAGTAGAATCGCAGATCAATGGCCCCGTCACCGGGCAGCACGCGATCGGAATCGTGCTGAGTGTGCGCAGGAGGCACAGCGGGTGCGTCGTTGAAGTGCGAAATGGCAATCTGATCCGCCCGGAGTTTGCTGATGGACGCGACTGGACCGCCGCCGCGCCAGCAATGGAACGGATCGATGACAATCGTGGCGTCCGGATGACCGGATCGCTGAATGATGTCGATCGCATCGTCAATCGTGTTAATGTCATCCACGAATCCCAGATACTCAAATGCCGGCTTCACACCGTAAGATTTGCCGAGTTCAAGGAGTTCGGCGTAGTGCCGGGCTCCAAGTTCACGATCGGCGATGCCCGGCGGAGGACCGGCGATGGGAAATTCTGCACCCACAGCAGCCGCCTGTTCCAGCCTGCGACGCACCTCGGTAATTGCCACTTCGTGTTCGACTCCGGCAGGCTGAAACCAGCCAGCAAGATAAATCGTCGTCGGAATTTTCAGACCGCTGTCATCGATCGCGCGCCTGATCTCTGCCAGTGTTCCACCGGTCGCAAGATGCGTGTCGATATGATCGTGCCATAATTCGATGGCTTCATAACCTGCAGCGGCAGCGACTTCAATCTGCTTCAGGATGGGTGTGGTGGCGATCGTACTGGCATTCAGGCAATAGCGAAATCGTGGCACGGAACAGGCTCCTGGGCGGCGAATGAAACAAAAGGATGAAGTGATTCAGAGTAATTCGACTGTGCCATTTTGTTCGTAGTCCCGCCTTTAGGCGGAAATTCAGCCTGCCTCGCCATCGACATTCAGCCACCTTCCGGCCAAAACCGGGACTACAAGCGAATCTCGGACAGTCGAAGTAAAAACAAAACCTGTTGCTATGATAGATCAAATCAATCAGCAACGCCAGAATGCGAATCCTGCGTACCCTGGCAGCTTGCCTCGGAGAAGGCGCGTGACGCGAGGTACTCGACTCGGAGTGTGACGCGACGTACGATGCCGTTTCAATTCCCTGGTCTCTATCAGCAATCA
>JAYTAK010000498.1:0-1681 GCA_043737515.1 Candidatus Kuenenia sp.
TGCTGAAAGAATTGCTCCGGCTGGAATTGGATCTCGCGAGTGGTGAAGGACGGAAGCGTCTGTCTTCAGAATACCTGAATCGATTTCCAAAGCAGGCGCGTCTGGTTCAGGAAGTCATTGCAGGCATCGCGGCGTTCGATGTCAAAGATCCAACTCACCGATCGACCTACAGCGTTGCAGGATCACCGAGTGGCCAGGCAACCGAGACTCAGAACGAAACTCCCAAAAGCATTTCTTCATCAGTGGACATTCCGCTGCCTGCTGGCAGTCAGCTCGGCCGTTACCGCATTGAACGAGAACTTGGCAAAGGAGCGATGGGAGTCGTCTATCTGGCGGAGGACTCGCAAATCGGTCGCAAGGTCGCACTGAAGATACCAAAGAAATCCGCGCTGGAACAGCCGGATGCGCTGGAGCGGTTTTATCGTGAAGCCCGGATGCTGGGCACACTGCATCATCCGAATATTTGTCCGGTCTACGATGTCGGAGAAATCGACGGCACGCACTATCTCACGATGGCGTACATCCCCGGTAAGCCGCTCAGCAGCCTCATCAATCCCAAAAAACTGCTGCCGCCACGACAGGTGGCGATGCTCCTCCGCAAGATTGCACAGGCACTCGCTGAAGCTCACAAGCATGACGTGATTCATCGGGATCTGAAGCCAGCGAATGTGATGCTGAATGACCGCAATGAGCCGGTCGTCATGGACTTCGGCCTTGCCCGGCAAATGAAAACGGCCGAAGACGCCCGACTGACCCAGGACGGCGCGATCCTCGGGACGCCGGTCTACATGGCCCCGGAACAAGTTCGCGGAGAACTCAACCTGGTCGGTCCGAGGAGCGACATCTACGCGCTGGGCGTGATTCTCTATCAGTTTCTCACCGGCGAGTTGCCGTTCTCCGGTCCGATTATGTCGGTGCTGGCCCAGGTCCTGACCGAGCAGCCGAAGCGTCCTTCAGAAGTCGAGTCTGGCGTCGATCCGACACTGGAAGCCATCTGTCTGAAGATGATGGCCAAAGAGGTCAACCAGCGTTACGGCAGCATGAAAGAAGTTGTCACCTCGCTGTCCGAGTTTCTCAGGACGGGCCCTGCGTCCAGCGTGAAAATAGCTGAATCGGTGACAGAGGAACTGTTACCGATCATCCTGACCGAAGCGCCAGGCCGCCGCCCCTCACAAAAACCTCACCTCAAGGCCGCCGGCGGAATCCGCAGGCCACGCAGTCGCACTATCCTGATGGGTGCCGCGGGCTTCGCATTCCTGCTGCTGCTCGGTGAGATCGTGACCCTGTGGATCCGCAGCGGCGATGCGGTTGTAAAGATCGAGATCCATGCTGACGACGTGGAAGTCACATTCCAGAATGAAACCATCAAACTCGCCGACGGCACCCAGGAATACCGGGTCACACCCGGTGAACATACGCTGCACGTCAGGTCCGGAAACGTGGAGTTCGACACCGAGAAGTTCACGCTCAAAAAAGGCAACAACCCTGCTGTCACCGTGGAAATCGTCGAGTCTGAAATCGTGAGCCAGCTGGGGAATCAGGAAATCGGTCGTCATCGCCTGCCGCAACCGTCGCAGCAGAATGCATCGTCCGAACGTCAGCCGGACCAAAACTCGGCGAATATTCGTGCGTTGAGTCCTTCTCGACCTGAAACTCAAGGAGACGCCATCCAGCCGGACTG
>JAYTAK010000499.1:0-1681 GCA_043737515.1 Candidatus Kuenenia sp.
CGAGCGGCATGCGTCAGCTTGCCGGTACAAAAAAGCGATGTACCGGAGGGCTCACGCCACTCCGCTCGCCGGACTCATTTCTGGCCGCGCGGAGTATAATCAACGGGTAGCTGGAACTTCAGGTCGCTTTCGGAATACCTGGAGCAAAATCAAGGCAAACGGAATCAGCCAGATCAAATCATTGATCGGGATCAGATACAGCACTCGGCGAGGTACGTCGCCCTGATTGACGCTCCATCCCATGCCGATCGGGCCAAGCGACTTTGACAACAGTCCGATCAGAATGATGACCCAGTGCTGCCATGGATTTGTGGAGGCGATCACGTAGCCGATGCCGAAGAGCATGATGACCAATCCCGTTCCCTGCCACAGAAACAGCTCCGTCGGTGGTCGAGTAAATCCGTACGCGAGCGAAGATCGCTCGGGCCATGCGATGATGAACACGCCCCAGATCAGGCATTGCAGTCCGGCGACGAGCAACGTGATGCGCTGCCAGCGGGGTGTTCCGCTGCAGAGTCGTGATTGGGAATCAGTCACGTCTGTGGTCACGACAGTTCATGCTCCAGGCATCCGACCAGTTCCGGATAGTCAAACTGAAATCCATGGTCCTGGAGTTTCTTCGGCGTCACACGAGTGCTGGACAGCAGCAATGCATCCGCCATCTCACCGAGCACCAGCTTCGCCATAAATGCGGGCAATGGAAACAGCGTCGGCCGATGCAACGCGCGCCCGACGCCTTTGGTGAAATCGTAATTCGTCATCGCGTTGGGACTGACCGCATTGACTGGGCCGCGAATGGCATCGTGTTCGATGCAAAACGCGATGCTGCGGACAAGATCGTGCAGGCCGATCCAGCTCCAGTATTGCCTGCCTGATCCGATGATGCCGCCCGCTCCCAGTTTGAAAGGTAACAGCATCTTCGCGAGTGCCCCTCCCTTCGGACTGAGCACGACACCGATTCGCACGGTGACCACTCGCAGTCCCAGTGCTGAGGCCGCCTGAGCTTCATGTTCCCACTCGCGACAGACATCGGCAAGAAAGCTCATCCCTGCAGACGCACTTTCATCCAGCACCGTGTCACCGCGGTCACCGTAGTATCCAATCGCAGACGCACAGACCAGCGTCTTCGGACGTCGACCTGCAGCGGCGATCGACTTCACAAGACTTCGAGTTCCCTCAACTCGACTGCGCCGGATGCGATCCTTGAGTGCGGCTGTCCAGCGTCCGGCTGCGATGTTTTCACCGGCGAGATGTACGACCGTATCAACGGTTCCAAGACGCGAGGGATCTTTCAGCCCGGTGGCGGGATCCCAGACGATGTCTTCTGTGGACGATGCTTTTCGCGTGATGCTTATGGGCGTATGGCCACCGTCACGCAGCACCGCTGCCAACGCCGTTCCGACCATGCCCGACCCACCCGTGATGGCGACGGATTGCTTTCCGTTTGTCATGTTAAATCTTCCGTATTTGAATTTGTTTCAGCTATATACCTGAGCTGTTTGTTGAGTTATTTCTGACGCGGGCTTCGCCCGCCACCGAATTGACGCCCCGGCGGAGCTTGCCTCCGTCGAGCGAGGATCATGACCAGCCATCACCCGGAATCGGCACTTGGCCACCATTGCGGCTTGCCCGCATGGAGCCGTGATTCCATTGATCAGCGCCCTACGGAGGCAAGCTCCGC
>JAYTAK010000500.1:0-4014 GCA_043737515.1 Candidatus Kuenenia sp.
ACGCAAGTCGCTGGACTACGAAGGCGCTCGATCTGACGCCTTCTTCCGCGACCATGTTATGTTGTACCACGCGCGGTGGCTCACTCAGCATCGTTTTTACGACGAAGCCATTTCAATGCTGGAAGCGCTCAATCCGGAAAACGTCGTTGATCCCGCCAGCCTGTTTTTCTATCGGGCGGTTTGCCGACTGCGACTGCTGAAGCCCGCCGAAGCCGGTGATGACATCACGTTACTGCTCAACAACACGCTGGATGTTCCGTCGCGCTTTCGCGCGGTTGCGGAGATGATGAAGGAAGAAGCCACGGTGGCGACGGAGGGCCTGCCGCAGGTTGCTCGACTGATGTCTGATGTGCAGCGTCGTCTGGATCTCGGCAACTCCGATGATCCCGTGCAAAAACGCGAAGACGAAGTGGTAGCCGCGCTGGACAAGCTGCTGGAGGAAATGGAAAAAGAAAAACAAAAGCAGCAACAATCTGCCGATGGGCAAGGCCAGGGCCAACAAAATCAACCGGGGCAGCAGGGTGCTGCTCAGAGCACGATCAAAGGATCAACGGCTGAGGGCAATGCCGATCGAAAAGATCTGGCAGAAAACGGAAGCTGGGGCATGCTCGACAAACAGGCGGAAACCAAAGCACGGGAACTTATCCGACAACAGTTCCCGCCGAATTTCCTTGACGCCATCAGCCGCTATACTCGTCGCATCGCCGAACAAAAGAAATAGCCGACCGGAGAAAACTGATCATGCTCGTTCTGACGCTCCTCGCAATCCTGCTTCCGCCCACGGATTCGAAGATCTCGATGCTGGACGGGCAGTCCCATAGCGGGCCACTGTCGGCCATTTCGGCGTCCGAAGTTCAGATCACTGAAAACGGTGCGTTGGTCACACTGCCGATTGACGATGTAATGGCGATCGAGTTTCCGGTGACAGCTCCGGCGGCCTCGGTTGAATCACAGATGCTCTTTTTTTCGGACGGCAGCGAGATACATGGCACGTCCATCGCGCGGACGGCAAAGTCGCTGACGGCACAGACGGTATTGCTCGGTGCCGTTGAGGCAAAAGTTGATGCCGTCCATGCCGTGCGGCTGCAGGCCGACAATCCCTCATTCACTCAACAATGGAACACGTTTCTGAAACGCGATTCGGACAAAGACAATCTTGTCGTCGCGAAGCGTGACGGATCAGGACTTGATTTTCTGGCAGGGATTGTAAGCAACGTCACTGCGGCGAATGTGGAATTCCTGCTGGATGGTGAAACCATTCCCGTGCCGGCAGAGCGAGTTTACGGAATCGTATTCGGTCGCCCGCCAGGCGCGAAGACCGGGACGAGCCGCCCGCATGTCGGAATTCAACTGACCAGCATCGCAGGTGATTTATTCAATGTGAAGAAGATTGTGCTCGAAGGCGACCATTTGCAGGCAGAATCCGGATGGGGACAGATGGTGTCGGTTCCGTTGCATCAACTGCAGAAGATTGACCTGAGCAGTGGACGCATTCAATTCCTTTCTGAATTGCCTCCAGTGGTGGAGCGCTTCGACGGGATCGATCCTGACGACAGCCTGTTCGCCGGTTTGATTGACCCGGAACAGCAAAAACTGTTATTCGGGCCGCAACGCAACATGACCATCGAACGTCAGTCCAGACTGCGACTGCGTGGGCGCGAATTCACCAAAGGCTTGTGTATCCATTCGCGTTCTGAAATGCAGTGGGAACTGGAACGACGATTCTCGGCACTGGAATGCGTCGTGGGTATTGACGACGAAGTGGCGTTCAACGGTTCTCACGCTGTGGCGCTGAAAATCACCGGCGATGACAATGTGCTTTTCGAAAAGCTGATTGCGACAACTGACGACCCGATACCACTGCGACTGTCACTGGAAGGAGTCTCCACGCTGAAGATTCTTGTTGATTTCGGGGACGGCAGCAGCGTGTGCGACTGGCTGGATATTGGCGATGGACGCCTGGTGATTGCAAAGGAAAAGCCGTGAGTGGTGTTGACGAAGATTCGCCGAAGTCCAGTAGGTCCTGCCTGCCGGGCAGGACTTCGCAGCTTGCTGCGACCTGCGACCAATCGACTTCAATACAACGGCAGCGTGACGCCGTTGAGCGGACATGCGCCCCGTCGCGGTTCGCCTTGGGGCGAAAGTCCCGCCCGGCAGGCGGGACCTACTTGCTGCTGCTCTTCCTCTTCGCCACGATCACACCCGCAAATGCTCAACAAACCGTCGTTGAACGCGAAGCCGCTCGTGTCGAGACACTGCGCAGGATCTCACCCAGCATCGTGTGTGTGATGGATCCCAAGGGCCAGGGAGGCGGTTCCGGAGTCCTGGTTTCTGCGGATGGCTACGCCATCAGCAATTACCATGTGACGTCGGGGTCCGGCACTTTCATGAAGTGCGGTCTGAGTGACGGCAAGCTTTACGACGCTGTGATCGTCGGAATTGATCCCACTGGTGACATCGCGCTGATTCAGCTTCAGGGCCGAACGGATTTTTCGTTTGCCGTTCCTGGTGACAGCGATCAGGTGCAGGTCGGTCAGGAAGTGATGGCACTCGGGAATCCGTTCCTGCTGGCGAGCGATTTTACTCCGACGGTAACCTATGGCATCGTCAGTGGTGTTCGCCGCTATCAATATCCGTCAAATACGTTTCTGGAATATACGGACTGCATCCAGATTGACGCATCGATCAATCCCGGCAATTCCGGAGGCCCTTTATTTGATATTCAGGGTCGCTGGATCGGGATCAACGGTCGAGCGTCATTTGAAAAACGCGGTCGAGTTAACTCCGGGGCAGCCTATGCGATCTCTGTCAATCAGATTCAGAAGTTTATCGGGCATCTCAAGTGTGGCCTGATTGTCGATCACGGCGTGGCCGATTTCACTCTGGCGACATCAGACACCGGCGAAGTCACCGTGGCTCAGGTGTCGGCACTGTCGGATGCGTATCGACGAGGTCTGCGTCCCGGCGCGGAAGTACTGTCGTTTGCCGGGAGATTGTTGACCTCCGCCAACGACTTCCAGAATGTGCTTGGCATTTTTCCGGAAGGCACTCGTCTGCCGCTGACATGGCGCGACAGCGACGGAATGCATGAAGGAACCATTCGGTTGCGTCCGCTGCACGCATTTCAGAAAGCGCCAGAGCTGCCGGAAGAGCGACGGCAACGACCTCCTCAGGATCCTGAAAAGCCGGACGGAGAAGAGATCAAGCCAGACGGAACTGTCGATGAAGTTCCGGAATCACTCAAGAGCCTGTTTGTGGCCCGCGATGGCTACTGCAACTATCACTTTAACGAGATTCAACGACTTCGCCTGCTCACCGCCCTGAAGGAGCGCGTCGCTTCCAACGGAGATCCGAAGTCTGCATGGGTCATTGGATTCATTGGCGCTGATCCGGTGCCGCAACTGGCTGGTGAGCTGACAATTGCACCAACGGCCGTTGGTATGAGTCTGAATAACCGACCGTTCCTGCAAAGCACAACCGATCCTCTCGTTGAAGAGGAAGCACCTCAACTGCCCGGTTTGCTGATCGCGATGAATCAGTTGCGCCGCCTGCTCAGTGGTGATGCCGCCGAGTTTACGGAACAGCAGGCTGCTGGTCGCACTTATCATCTCCCGCTCAAGAAAGACGTGGATGTATTGCTGACACGAGAAGGTGTGCGTACCTGCCGCTGGTACTTTGATGAAAGCTCAGCATTGCCGGTGGGTGTCGATCTTGAATACGCTCAGGGAATTGATGAGGCTCGTTTGCTGTTCGCGGACTGGGCTGATCGGAATGGAGCCATATTTCCGGGCAGGATTGGACTGATCTCAGGCCCGGACGAAAAGCTGCGGTGGCTGAACACCGGCACTGTGGCGGTCAACAAACCCTCAGCCACTGAAAAGACAGAGCCATGAATATATTCCACGCGGTCAAGAGGGAGAGAATTGGCGAGCGGCATGCGTCAGCTTGCCGGTACAAAAAAGCGACGTACCGGAGGGCTCACGCCACTCCGCTCGCCGGACTCATTTCTGGCCG
>JAYTAK010000501.1:0-4012 GCA_043737515.1 Candidatus Kuenenia sp.
GTTCGAGTGATCACGACGATTCGGAATCGAAGCCAGAGGACGACATTTTTGAAGACATGAAGACGCGCGACGCCGCCACGCCGCGAGATGGCTCACCTCCCGATTCCGGACCGCGAGATAAGATCAACGACCCGTTCCTGTCCGAAGGCGGGCCACAGGCGTCACCGCCGATGAAGCGACAGGCAGCCGATCCGGAATCGCCGACCGGAACTGACTCGGATCTTGTGCAGCCAGACGCCGGCGAAATCGTAGTGCAGTTGAATTCGATGGGGGCGCTGAAGACTGTCTGGTTTGAAGCGGGCGAAAAGACACCGGTCGGGCTCGCCGTCTTCTTTCGTGGCCCGGAGGAACTCACGCGATTCCGTTTCGAAGCCGTTGGAGACAGCCGCGACGCCTGTGCCCGCGATGTCCTTGAACAGGTCACTCGCTGGCAACAGCAGAATTCCCTGCAGTAGAGTCATTTGAATCTGCGTCAAGTTATGTGGCACACATCACAGCAAAACTCCGCGATGTTTCCGTGTCGCAATGGACACATTGCTGACACTCATCTCTGCGGGACTCAACAGCCTCAGCGGGAAAAACTGCGGTGGCTCGATCGATCTTTTCGTACGCGACGATCTGCACTCGCGGCACTGCAGATACTGCCAGACGGTGGACTGATCCGATCCACACGCATTGCGCGACTGGAAGCCGCACTGCTGATTGCCGATGGAGCAGTCCCTGCACGAAAGCTGGCTCAGGTGGCCCGCCTGATTGATGTAAAAGAGGTGCAGCAGTTTGTACAGGTTCTGAATGAGAGCTACGACCGAACTCGTTCCGCGTTCCGCATCGAACAAACTGCCGCCGGTTATATCCTGATGACTCGAGCCGCACTTTCACCGTGGCTCGATCGCCTGCACAATCGTCAGGCGGAATTGAAACTGTCGTCCCCGATGATGGAAACGCTCACGATCATCGCGTATCAGCAGCCTGTCACTCGAGCCGATGTGGAAGCCATTCGCGGAGTGCAGGCGGCAGAAATGATCCGTCAACTCATGGATCGCAGCCTGGTCCGCATCGGCGGCGAAGACGATTCTCTCGGTCGCCCGTTTCTGTACGTCACGACTCAACAGTTTCTCACCTTGTACGGGCTGTACCGCTTGGAAGATCTTCCCAACTACGCCACACTTCGCCGCCAGCGCTCCCTGCCCGCGATTGCGGAAATCGGCGACGATGAGGACGCCGAGGGCGCGGATCTGGACGAAGCCGCTTGATCTGAATGAACCGCAACGGCTGCCGCGACTAACGACAAGATCCCGACAGTGTTCGTAAAGATCGAGTTATACTCTTCGCGGTTAGAAGTGAGAGAATTGGGGAGCGGCATGCGTCAGCTTGCCGGTACAAAAAAGCGATGTACCGGAGGGCTCACGCCACTCCGCTCGCCGGACTCATTTCTGGCCGCGCGGAGTATAGCACTTTTGCCGGAATGTCAGAGCGGCAGCAACGATTCTCGAACCGCAAAGGACTGTCCCCCCATTGGACCGTGCCAGAAATAATTGTCCCAATGTCGCCTTTCGCTCTGGTCAGCAAACGTCGGGAGTTTGATTTTACTGAGAAGATTTCCGCAGAGCGACAGCTGTCCGCCGACGGAGCGGCGAACCTACGTAGGCGAGCCGCTCCGTCGGCTCGCACCAGACACTGTTCCACAAACAATCGAATCGCAATCAGGGGATTGACATCCCCCGCTCGCCTTGTTGTTTAAGCCGGAATCCCACTGTTGCTTTGCTTGATCCAGCCACCCAGCAACTTTCCGATTTCGTTTACAAAGCGAGCGGCGGAGCCGTAGCTTTCAAGAGACAAACATCCAATGTCTTTAACAGCCCGGTACTGAAACCGAAGGAATTCCAGTTCTAAATTGATGTTCTGTAACTCTGCCAAGCGATTGCGTGAGTACTTTGCTCTGAGCAAGAGTTCCAGAATGCCTGTGACCCGCTGCTCAAGACGCAGTCCTGCGCCGTAGCGATGATTTCGAGGGAAATTGTCGATGTGCTTCAGCGTCCAAACTAAAAGCTCATGCGACTTTTCGATGATCACAAGTTCGGTTTCGGCTTTCGGCATCAGGTTCGTTTCAAAGTGTGTTTCGGCGAGCGGGGGATGTCAATCCCCTGATTGTGTTTGAATGTCGATCAAACGAATGGATTCCCCGTCCAGTCATTGTGCTATGGCGTTTTCCAGTTCAGTCACATCGACCCGGAACTACCAGAAAATCAGGGGATAGACATCCCCCGCTCGCCGAAGTGACACTTGCCGATTTGATGTGGCCGTCTTCGCGTTCGACAGAAGTCAGGGTGTAACAGGGAGTCAGGTTTTCCCGCTGACTCAGCTTGTTACAGAATTCGATCGCGTCATACCATGAAACTGTTTCCACAGGAAATCGCTGTGTGTTCATCCCGCCCACCTTGTCGCTGCCGCCACCGGATGACGAAAAGTGACTGGGGTTCACGCCCATCACCGCTTCATATTCACCCTGCGTCACTTCGTAGACACCCGCGTAAAACGGACGGCTGATTTTCACGCGATGTTGCGGACGCTCGCGTTTCAAATACTCTTCCGTCAGGTTCGAATCCGCCTTCAACGCTGCCGCCACTGCTGCCCATCAGAAACTCACCCGCCGGGATCAGCTTCAGTTTCATCCCGATGCTGTTGGTGATCAAATCGACTTTGTTCAGCGGAATCAACTGAAAATCCACCACATCAGTAATGAACGGTTTAGGTGTCTGCCGATCGCGGGGCGAGACACTGGCCACAAGGGCCGGGACGCGTTTTCTCAACTGACTGGCCAGTTGGGCCGTATCGACGGGGCCTTCGGCAGAGAGTTCTCCGATCGTGTCGAGCAGGCACTTCGTAAACGCACCGTGGCCCCAGTCCTGGTGTTCGAATGCCTGCTCATTCGGCGAGCAACCAAACAGCAGCGACGTATTCTCCGGCAGATCCTGGACGCTGAAGTTGGCTCCGAAAGATGACCGACCCCGAGCCGCATTCGGGGTTGTCCGGCAGCAGTCGGCCAGCACGATGCGATTGCCAGCTTTGGCCAGCTTCAGAGTCCGCATCAGATCGCCCAGCTTGATCAGCGTGCCGGGATCGGGCTCAATCTGGACTTTCTTGTTCGCACCCAGGACCGGCTTCCCCCGGAAGTCGAGTGCTTCACGCATCGCCGTATCGAACGGACAGAAGCAGCCGTCCTTGATAACGTTACCGTCTGCGTCTTTTGTATCGACTTCAACTCCATGCCCGAACAGACCGATCAATACGACTCCCTCGGCGTCGGCCTGCTTCTGAAGTGCCGTGAGCTTTGCTTTGATCGCCGCCTGCGTCGCTGCTTTGCCCAGCAGCAGTTCGACCTTGTAACCACCCGATTCCAGAAGTTTCCCCAACGCTTTGGCGTCTTCTTCCGGAAACTGCAATGGAGCTGGCTTGTTCATCTCGGCGTGTTCGTACTTCGCCACACCGATCAGCAGTGCGTACTTTTCCGCCGCTGTGGCCGAAAGAGCCATGCTGAACGCAATGGCCGGGATGAGAAATCGCGTGAAGGTTTGCATGATGTTGAACCTTGAAGAAGCGGCAGTGGTGCAAGCCGACGGAGCGGCTTGCCTACGTAGGTTCGCCGCTCCGTCGGCGGACACCTGTGTCATTTGACGTCCAATACTCTGGCGTGATCGGTGTGTTCCATCGTACGAAACCTGGATCTGGTTTTGTGTTTTCGCCAAGTGTACCGACATCAAATCCAGATCGCCACAGGTATGAGAACGAACTGTCGGGAAGAATCTTCCCGACTTGTTTTCTGAAGTGTCTTAGGCGAGCGGGGCACGTGAGTGCCCTGATGGTGTTTGAGTCGTGCTGGATGGAGACGCGAATCGTAGCGGAAAACAGAATCGCAATCAGGGGATTGACATCCCCCGCTCGCCGAGTCAAGGCGGTAAGCGCACTGTGAACCGCATCTTGCAAGGGTCTTTATTCTGAGGGGATTTGTTTC
>JAYTAK010000502.1:0-4010 GCA_043737515.1 Candidatus Kuenenia sp.
GTACCTGCAGCCCGTCAAACTGGAGACATTCCGGCGGTCCATCACTGTGCCAGGGATTGTCGTCGGACGACCAGGGCGAACTCGGCTCGAAATCTCGACGCCGATGGCGGGCGTCATTACACATGTCCATGCTGTGCAGGGAGAAGCTGTTGATCCGGGCACCCTCTTATTTGAACTTCGCATTACGGCAGAGGAGCTGGTTTCCACTCAAACGAATCTACTGCGAACGGTCGGTGAGCTGGATGTGGAGAACCGTGAGATTGCGCGCCTTACGAAAGTCTCGGAATCCGGTGCCGTCGCTCCCAAGACATTGCTTGAACGTCAATACGCGAAGGAAAAGCTGGAAGTTTTGATGAACGCGCAGCGTGAAGCGCTGCGTCTGCATGGCCTTTCAGAACGACAGATTGATGACATCACAAACAAGCACAAACTGCTGCGGGACCTGCAAATCGTGGCACCCGGGCGCGATACTCACGGAGCCGAAGAACTGATCCTGTCCAGCGCGGAGGTGACGCCCGTGTCGCTTGCCTCTGAACAGGAACGGCAGCAGGCGGACGAACATGCCGAGGCCGGTGCTGCCCATTCGACCGACGAATCCAAAGTCCCGCTCATTCTGCAGCAGGTACTCGTCCACAAAGGCGAAACGGTGGCTGCCGGGGCGACTCTGGGAGCACTGGCCGACTATTCTGAACTCTATATCGAGGGCCGCGCTTTCGAACAGGACCAGGACGTCTTGACGCAAACCGCCGAGCGAAACTGGAAGATCACCGCCGTGTTTGAAGGAGCCGCGAACTCGGTCAAGCGCGTGGAGAATCTCGATCTCGTGTATTCGGCCAGTGAAATTGATGCCGAAGCTCGTTCACTCTCGTTCTTTGTGCGGCTGCCGAACGAAGTCGCGCGTGAAGTGCCGTCGCCGAATGGTCAGCGATTCCTCGAATGGAAGTACCGACCGGGTCAGCGACTGCAGTTGCTTGTGCCAGTCGAAGAATGGGAAAACCAGATCGTCCTTCCCGTAGAAGCGATTGCCCGGGAAGGCGCTGAATCGTTTGTCTTTCAGCAGAACGGCGATCATTTTGACCGTGTGTCGGTACGAGTTGCCTATCGGGATTCGACGCATGTCGTCGTTGCCAACGATGGATCCATCTTTCCTGGCGATGTCATCGCGCTGCGTGGCGCGCATCAAATGCAGATGGCCCTTAAAAACAAATCGGGTGGCGGTGTCGATCCTCACGCCGGACACAGCCATTGAAATGTCGATTTTGGAGTTTTGATTTTCGCCAGGGAGCAACGCGATGGGTGAACAGAAATTGAAGAGTCGGACGAAAACGTTTGCGCTGCGTGTGAGTCCCTGCTTCAGGAAGCTAATGAACTAACCGCCATCATGGTCGCTTCCCGAAAAACTGCTGGCACCAAATAGTCAAATCATCATCATTCAAAAATCAAAAATCAAAAATGCTCAACTCCATTATTAGATTCTCATTGCGCCAGAGAATGATTGTGCTGGCGCTGGCTGTGCTCGTCACTGGATACGGAAGTTACGTCGCTTTCCAGACGCCGATTGACGTGTTCCCGGACCTGAATCGTCCGCGCGTCGTGGTCATGACAGAAGCGCCGGGACTCTCACCTGAGGAAGTCGAATCGCTGATCACGTTTCCCATTGAAACAGCACTGAATGGTACCAACGGTGTCGAAGCGGTACGCAGTTCGTCCGGTGTTGGAATCTCTGTGATCTATGTTGAATTCGGCTTCAAGACGAACATTTACAACGATCGTCAGGTAGTGACTGAACGCCTGCAACTGCTGCAGGGACGTTTGCCGGATGGTGTCACGCCGCAACTGGCCCCGATCTCATCGATCATGGGCCAGATACTGATGCTGGGGATGTTCAGTGAAGAGGATAAAACAGAACCACTGGAACTCCGGACTCTCGCCGATTGGGTTGTCCGACAACGCCTGCTGACGATTCCGGGAGTTGCGCAGGTCTTTACGATGGGCGGCGGACGCAAACAGTTTCAGATTCTTGTCGATCCGGAAAAGCTGCTGCGATTCGGCGTGTCTTTGCAGCAAGTCAAAGATGCCGTCGTCACCAGCAATGAAAATGCGACCGGCGGTTATCTGGATCAACAGGGGCCGAACGAATTGCTCGTGAGGGCTTTGGGCAGAGTTCAGACGGTCGAAGACATCGAGCAAATTGTGGTCACGATTCGTGAAGGACGCCCCGTCACGCTGGCGCAGATTGCCAGAGTCGCCGCCGGGGCGCAGAGCAAACGCGGCGACAGTGCGGCTTTCGAACGTGTCACAGCCGCAGACGGCTCGGAGCAGTGGTCCGGCGGATCGTGCGTCGTCCTGACGATCAACAAGCAGCCGGGGGCAGACACTCGGGCGGTGACCGACAACGTGTTCAAGGCGATCGAGGATCTGAGTGCCTCACTGCCAAAGGACATTCGCATAATTCCGTTGTATTCACAGAAATCATTCATCGATCGAGCTATCGAAAACGTCATGATCGCTCTGCGGGATGGAGTGATTCTGGTGATCATCATCCTCGTGCTGTTTTTGATGAACGTGCGAACGACGTTTATCACACTGACTGCGATTCCCCTGTCACTGGTCATCACGGCTTTGGTCTTTGCGATCAGCGGTATGTCGATCAATACGATGACGCTTGGCGGACTGGCGGTGGCCCTGGGTGAACTGGTCGATGACGCAATCGTCGATGTGGAAAACATCTTCCGCCGACTGAACGAAAATCGTCACGCCGCGAATCCGAAGCATCCGCTGCTGGTTGTGTACCAGGCGAGCACCGAAGTTCGCAATTCGATCGTGTTCAGTACGATCATTGTGTGCATCGTGTTTATCCCGCTGTTCGCATTAACGGGCATGGAAGGGCGACTGTTTGCTCCGCTCGGAATTGCCTACATCGTTTCCATCGGAGCATCCTTGCTGGTTTCGCTGACAGTGACTCCGGCGTTGTCCTACCTGCTGCTGGGACATTCGAAGATCTCAGAACATGGAGCCGATGGGTTTGTGCTGCGATTGCTGAAGCGCATTGCCAGCCGAGTTATTCGCTTCAGCCTTGCGTTTCCACGCTTGAATCTGGCCGTAGTCGTGATCGGAGTACTGATCTCCACGGTTTTCGTGTTGAATCTGGAACGCGACTTTCTGCCACCATTCAACGAAGGTTCGATTCAGCTCAATGTTGTGCTGCCGCCGGGAACCTCACTGGCGGTTTCGAACAGTATTGCCTCGAAATGCGAGCGTCGGCTCATGCAGGTGGCGGATGTGGTTCGTGTCGGCCGCAGAACAGGCCGCGCTGAACTTGACGAACACGCCGAAGGCGTCAACACGAGTGAACTGATTATTGATCTCAACCCCAGTTCGCATCGTACACGCGAAGAACAAATCAACGAGATTCGTGAGGCGATGGCCGATATCCCAGGCGTGGTTTCAGCGGTTGAACAACCAATCTCCCATCTGATTTCGCACATGCTGTCGGGAGTGAAAGCTCAGATTGGCATCAAACTGTATGGCGATGATCTGGATCTGCTGCGACGCAAAGCAGAGGAGATGGAACAGGCCGTGAAATCTGTGCCGGGCGTGGCCGACCTGATGCTGGAGCCCCAGGTTCTGATTCCTCAGTTGCGGATTGAACTGCGGCGGGACAAGCTGGCGTTGAATGGTCTGACAGCACATGAAGTGAATCAGGTAATTGAAACAGCGTTGAATGGTGTGGTTGTTTCTGAGGTGCTGGATGGTCAGAGAACATTCGACCTTGTTGTGCGCTTTGATAAGCAGGATCGGGAAAATCTCGACGTGCTGCGCAGATTATCAATCGAATTGCCGGAAGGCGGATCGGTTCCACTGGAATCTGTCGCTGATATTTACGAATCCGGTGGTCCCAACACCATCAACCGCGAAAATGTGCGGCGCCGGATTGTACTGCAATGCAACGTCAGTGAACGCGGTGTCGTCGATGTGGTCACGGACATTCAGAAAAAGCTGGCCCCCAT
>JAYTAK010000503.1:0-4009 GCA_043737515.1 Candidatus Kuenenia sp.
CACATAACCGGGGCTAGCGCCCTACGGCTAATTGGGTTGCGGGCGAAGCCCGCGCCAAGAATCACGGAAAAATCTCTGTTTCGCCATAATCTTCCAGGGAAATCCGGCTGACCCGCAACCGTGTCAGTCGCCACGCCACTGTCCCCGGACGAAGCCGTACTTTCACCTGATGGATTTTCCTTACATCAGCGATCGAAATGAAATTCAGTGTCGGTTCGAACGCATTTCTCGCGACGATTCAGGCCAATTCCATTCGGCTCAGTTGTCGGTATTCGGCTTGTCGATTGGTCTAAAAGCGACTCCCCCACGTTGACAGTTTTCTAAACTGGCAAGTTGGTTAAGATTCCTTTCGGTCGATCGTCCTCAGAGATCGAATTGCCGCCTTTCGGTTCTTCAGAGTCAAGGACTCTGGGCCAGGACACTCTTCAGGAATATTGATTCCCGTGCGACTGTTTCGCTATATCCAGAAAGCATTCATCAATCACTGGAACCTGCTGGGGCTGGTCGGCGGGATCGGGTTTTCCTTTTTGTCCGGAAGTCCCGAGATTGGCTTGCCGCTCGTCGTTGCGGCCGAAGTCGCCTGGCTGGGAATCGTGGGGACTCATCCTCGTTTCCAGCAGTACGTAGACGTCACTGAGAACGAAGCTGCGCGGTCTGTGGACGCCGCTGCCACCGATGAACGCATGCGGAAAATGTTTGCAGCGCTGCCACGAGGCTTGCAGAACCGGTTCTCAGAACTGCTCAAGCAATGCCATGAACTTCGTTCAATCAGCCAGGGTTACCACGCCGCCAGCAGTGCGAATGAAGATGGTACCGTCGCCGAACTTCGCATGAATGGTCTTGACAAGCTGCTGTGGCTGTATTTGAAACTGCTGTACACGGAATACTCTCTGAATCGTTTTTTTGAAACGACCGGCACCGAACAAATCCAGCGCGATTTGAAGCAGGTGCAGGAACGGCTCAAACGTGAACAGGAACGTCCACCCGGCACGCAGCGCGACCGGATAATTGCGACGCTGCAGGACAATCTGCAGACCTGCGAACAGCGGCTGGCCAATTTCGAACAGGCACGAGACAGCTACGAACTTGTCCGTGCAGAACAACAGCGTCTGGAGACCCGTATTCGCTCGCTGGCTGAAATGAGCATCAGCCAGGGCGATCCTGGCACAATTTCGTCGCAGGTCGATACCGTCGCAGGCAGCGTGGCCCAAACAGAAAAGACACTGGAAGATCTAAAATTCGTCACCGGGCTGTCATCACTGGATGAATCTGTGCCGGAGATCATTCCGCGACAAAAAGTGACACAGTAAGCGTATGACCCAAAGCTCTCCGTCACCATTGTTGTCCGTGGCGCAATCACTACTTGTGGTGATCGACGTGCAGGAACGGTTGCTGCCGGTGATTCAGAATCATCAGGGCGTCGCAGCATCGATTCGCTTTCTGATGGATGCGGCGGCGATTCTGAAAGTTTCCGCCGTCGTGACCGAGCAGTATCCAAAAGGACTGGGATCGACTGTGGCACTGCTGCGCGACCATCCTGCCACTGTCACGACGCTGGAAAAGTTAAGGTTCAGCGCGGTTGACGCGCTGATCGAGGATCCGTCGATGTCGGGTGTTTCGTCAAAGGAACACCCTCGCAGCAGTCTGTTCGGCTTCAACATGTTGCCCCCGGCCACTGAGGCCGCATCAGCACAGGAAAAACCGCGTGTCGTACCGCAGCAGCTTGTGCTGGCCGGGATTGAAACGCATATCTGTGTGCAGCAAACGGCTCTGGAGCTTTTCGAACGAGGTTTTCAGGTCTTCGTGGCAGCAGATTGTGTGGGCAGCCGATACGCCGACGATCATCAATGGGCTCTGCACCGTATGGCCAAGGCGGGTGTGATCATCACGACAGCGGAAGCCATCGCATTCGAATGGTGTGAACGCGCGGGCAGCGATTCTTTCAAGGCGCTCAGTCGTCTTGTCCGTGACCGCGATCTGCAGCGGAGCCGTTCGACTTCGGCGGCGAGCCGGGATGCGTCCGCCCCTGCCTGATTCTCCAAGATGTTTTTGCGGCGATTACAGCCTCGTCCGACCGCTAAACCAATTCGTGCAGCGGCTTATTGCCCGGATCGACAAGGTATTGAGGAACGCCTGACAAATCGAAGACGCGAGTATTCTGCGCATCGAAGCCGGCGCAGTGGTACAGCGTGGCGAAGACTTCCTGAAATTTGACGGGGCGAAGTTGCGGCTGTTCACCGTAGCGATTCGTGGAACCGATCGCCTGACCGGTTCGCATGCCACCGCCCGCCAGCACCGCCGTGTTGGCCTGTGGCCAGTGGTCGCGGCTGTTGTTTCCGTTGATCTTCGGCGTACGCCCGAATTCACCCCAGACCACGATTGAGACATCTCGATCAAGGCCACGCTCATGCAGATCGGTCACAAGGGCTGCGAGACCCTGATCGAGCCGCGGGCATTCTTCTCGACATTTCGGATAATTCATCCCGTCTGAACCGTGCCAGTCCCAACGGCTGAAATTCAGCGACACGAATCGTGCTCCCGCTTCCACAAGTCGTCGCGCCACACACAGGTTTTCAACCATCGGCGGAGCACCGTCGCGCTGGAAAACTTCGCTGCTCTGTCCATAGCGGGCCACAATCCGCGGATCTTCTTTGGAAAGATCCAGCGCATCGATCAGACGCGAGGTTGTCAGAATTCCCATTGCCTGTTGAGTATACACGTCCAGACTGTCCATCTGCCCGCGCTGATCAGCGTCCCGTCGAAACCGGTCCAGCGATTTCATCAGACTGGTGCGATCCTGGAGTTTTTCGAGCGTGATGCCGTTCAGTGTCATGTTCTCAGGTCGGCTGCGCGCCTCGCCACCGATGAGATTAAACGGAGCATGTGCCACGCCCAGGAAACCGCCGTCGCCAGGTTCGCCCCAGGTCCGGTTGCCTGTTTTGTACATCAGCGCGACGTTGGCCGGAATCGCGGGAGTCACCTGTCCCTGCATCTTTGAAACCCACGCGCCTCCGGAGGGCCAGCCACCTGGTGGCTGACGAGTCCCTTTGCGACGCCCCGTCATGCACTGGTAGGCATCGTGCGCTCCATCAGAATCCGACAGCGATCGAACAAGTACAAACTTGTCCATCAGCTCGGCCATCCGAGGAAACATTTCACTGACAAAGATTCCTGGAACCTTGGTGGCAATCGCTGAAAACTCGCCGCGAATTTCGGCTGGAGCATCCGGCTTCGGATCCCACATGTCCAGATGCGGCGGCCCGCCCGGCAAATAAATATTGATGATGGCTTTGTGAGACCGCCCCGCGTTTGTCTCAGACTCCGCCCGCAAGGTCTGTTCCAGACTGATCCCGCCGAGTGCCATACCACCAATGGTCAGAAAATCGCGACGAGAAACACCGTCGCAGAATCCACGCCGTTCGGAATTTTTTTGGCCCAAAATCGTCAGCATGTGAAACACCTCAGTGGATACGAACAATCGATAAGTCGGCGATTCAGACAGTCATCCTCGTGATCCTTCGCACGACATCCGATCAGTTGAGTCTAGCGACACAAATCAACAGCGGTCAACAAGAGCTTGCCGTTGTCACCGAAGTCGACTCCATTTGGGGTCGGTTCGTTTAACCGCGTGCCCAGCGGGCCGCGCTTGTTCTATTTGAGATTTGAGATTTGAGATTTGAAGCGCGGGGCGTTGCCCACGCGGTTAAACGAATGTGCCATTCTCGACCGTTCGCCGTCGAGAACTTAGCAGTGATTCGGGGCGATGAGAATTGAACTCGCCTCGCGACTAATCTCCGCCAGCCTGAACACGTTTTTTCGCGCGTTCGTGCAGTTCGACAGGCACGAACTTCAGTAGCCGTTCCACCACGACGTCCGGTGTGACGCCCTGACTGGCGGCGGCGAATGTGGTAATGATGCGATGCCGCAACACAGGTTTGGCCACGGCTTTCACATCGTCCGTCGTCACATGAAATCGTCCCTGCAGCAATGCGTATGCTCGCGCGCCGAG
>JAYTAK010000504.1:0-4008 GCA_043737515.1 Candidatus Kuenenia sp.
TACTTTGCCACGCCGGACAGCGGTGGTCGGCATCCGGACCCGATCGATCCGCAGCATCGCGGCACCGCAGAAGTCTACAACGCCAGCTCAGAGCAGCTCCTGCGGATTGCCCGGACTGCCGGAAAAGTGAGACTGGGGCAATCGATCTTCATGCCGATTACCCATCGACAACTGCATTTCGAGATTCCATTTTCGTCGCGACTGTTAACCCCGGAGCAAATGGGAGACTTCGAATTTGTCTCGGACTATCAACTCAAGAATCTTCGCAGTCGCAACACGTTCGCAGGACTTGGCGTGCCGATCATTGCCATTCGCAGAAAGTCCGAACATCCGGATCCGGTTGAAAAATACTACACGAAGGGGATGAGTTTTGCCGCCACGCTCGTCCTGCGATTCGATGAAGAATCTCCCGCAGACGCGCGCCTGCAGATCTTCGATCCGCGCGAGTCCGACGGCATGTTGATGGGCGATACGCTGATGCCGCTGGAAACTGACGTCAGTACGCCACTGGCACGTTATCTCAGCAACAGGGATATCAGTCTGCTGGATACCTGGGGCTATTTTCGCCCTGATCGAGCGGACAAAGTTTCAGGTCTGTACATGGTGCAGCCTTACGATCCGGACCGCATCCCGGTCCTGATGGTGCATGGTGTCTGGTCCAGTCCCATGACATGGATGGAAATGTTCAACGACCTGCAGGCCGATCCCGAAATTCGCCGCAAGTACCAGTTCTGGTTCTACCTGTATCCGACCGGTGAGCCGATCGCGTTTTCCGCTGCCAAACTGCGGGAGGAACTGCAACAGGTGCGGCGCGATTGCGATCCGTATCACCGCAACGACCGACTGGATGAGATGGTGGTTGTCGGGCACAGCATGGGCGGACTGATCTCGCAAATGCTCACGATTAACAGCGGCGATAAGTTGTGGAGTTCCATGAGCAAAAGAGCGGTCGATGACCTGCAAGCCAATGATGAAGTGAAGTCTGACATCCGGCGTGTGTTCTTCTTTGAATCCAATCCTGCGGTAGACCGCATCGTTACGATTGCCAGCCCGTACAATGGCAGTTCGATTTCCAATCGCTTCACGCAGTGGTTGAGTCGTTCGCTTGTCTGGCTTCCGGCAAAAACGTATCAGCTCAGCCGGGTCATTTTCGAAGAGGATGACAAAAGCTGGTGGGAAAGTTACTTTGCCCCGGGCACCAGTATGGATTCGCTCACAAGAGAATCGGGGGTGCTCAGACTGATCAGAGAGACTCGCATTCCGGACGACGTTAAACATCACAATATTATCGGGATCAAACGCGGAACGTCCCAGACGGACTGGACGGATGGCGTCGTCGCGTATCGCAGCGCTCAGTGCGAAGATGTGTCGAGCGAAAAAATCGTCCGAGCCAGCCACAGCGAAGTCCATCGCCACCCGGACGCCGTCGCCGAAGTGCGCCGGATTTTGCTGGAACATCTCCTCGAAACTCAACAACGCCGCTTCCCCGTGATCCCCGTCAAACAGACCGTTGAGACCTCGTCCGCTTCTCAAATGTACGATCCCCGCATGGCCCCGTGATGAATGTGTGATGTAGGTTGGACATTCTTGTCCGACTTGACGACTGAACGTGCAATCGCCCTGACCCTTGCAGCAGGCCATACGCAGTGATAAACTTCAAGTCTGACCGAGATAAAATCACTGATAAGAGCTTTATCCCCGGCTACTGGCGGGATAAGTATTTAAGTTATTTGCGAGGACAACTATGACAGCCAATAGTAACGAACGTTCCAGCGGCATCTGTCGCGCGTGCGGCGGCAATGGTCAACATGGCGGCACCCATTCGACTGCCAAATGCGGTTCATGCAAGGGATCAGGGCGTTGCCACATGTGTCAGGGTACTGGCCGCTTCGACGGCAATTCACGACCTTGCAAATTATGCAAATAGAAACAAACCTTTCTTGGTGAAAGACGCAGATGGCACACACCTCAACGACAATTGAAATTGCCGGAACAAAGGTTAAAGTCGCAATTGGTACTTATGGCGAAGGTACGCCAGGAAAAACTCGAAGTGTCAATGTGTATGATGAGTCGAACACCGTTGGCCACTATCGACAGGTTTACAGGTTGCCTGATTCATCCGGAATTAATGCAGCGGAACTATCAAGAAATGTGTGCACGTTGCGGCAACTGGATGACTTTCTCATTAAGAAGGGGGCCGTCGCAGAAGGTCCGCGAATTCCTCGCTCGCAACGTTGAAGCACCAAAGGAATCGCAAATAACAAAACGCTGAACCCGAGTTGCCGATGACGGGTTCTTGAAGTGGAAGCTCACTCGCGGCAACCGGGTTAGCGTAGTCGTTCGAGCTCAGAGGCGTTGTTTCCCGGATTTTCTCGTACTCGTACTCAGTGAAACGGTACTCGTACTCGAAAGGAAGATGATGAGCGAGCCGATTTTTGATCACGAACGCCTTGACGTTTATCATCTGGCTATCGACTGTGTCGTTCGGCCCTTGGTGAAGCAGCGACTGAACCTGAAGGATTTGCTGCGAAATTGTCAACCATCCCAACTGCATGGAGAAACCGACTTTGGACCAGATGTCGGACGCGAGGCAATCGAGTGACGACGTCACTGCGCCTCCTCATCCCAGCGCGACAGTCGACAGAGATCGCTGTTGATCGGGAAATCTCGGCAGGCCTGAGGACGAAACTCGTAGGGTGGAACCAGCGGAGCGCAGGCCCACCACGTTCGCCCAATGGTGGGCCGGCGCTACCGCTTGTCCCACCCTACATACGCCGTCACCCCACTTCCTCATCCCAGCGCGATAGACGACACAGATCGCTGTTGATCTGGAAATCGCGACACGCCTGCGGGCGGAATTCGTAATGCAGGCAGCGGTCGGAGGTTTGATCCAGCCAGACGCACGGCAGAAGTTCAAACTGCTGATCCGCCGCAATTCGTTGCTCCACAGCAATCAGCCATTCCGGAAGTACGTTCCACGCAAATTCTTCACCCGGTTGAAACGGCGGAATCGGGGTCCGACGACAGCAGGCCGAACACTGGTCGCAGGATTCGATGATCGGAAGTGACTGCG
Source organism: Candidatus Kuenenia sp. (assembly GCA_043737515.1). Lineage (GTDB taxonomy): Bacteria > Planctomycetota > Planctomycetia > Planctomycetales > Planctomycetaceae > SXXK01. Next base: position 3,074 of record JAYTAK010000504.1, read on the forward strand.
TCATCGTCATGTCTCCGTCACACGACGTTGGACGAAAATCCTTGAAGCGACTGCCATCAGGTCACGAAGTTGTGATCTGTCTGCGGCACCATAGCCTGAGACTCCGTCATGTTGGATGTTGCCGAAATCGAGCGAATCGTTGCCATTCGTGGACGGATCAGCAACCGTGCCGCGCACTGCCGTATGAATCTGATGGCAGCCTGATTCACGAACAATCAATTCCAGATTGTGGGCTCGCACACCGCCACCGACCACATATTCAATCTGCGTGCCAAAGGCGTCGAACAGGCGTCGAATCATTTGACATCCGTCAATCGCGGCGACACATCCACCGCTCGTCAGGATGCGATCGAACCCGCAGTCGATCAGTTGCCGACTGGCGAGCTGCAAATCCGGCGTCACATCAAACGCCTTGTGGCAGACCAGCGTCGTGGTCGGAAACAGTCGGCGAAGCTGTAGACATCGCTCGATATCAATGTGGCCATCGGGTGTCAGGCATCCAACGGCGATGCCGCTGACCCCTGACGCCAGCAGAAATTCGCAGTCGTCCAGCATCTGCAGAAACTCCGCCGCCGAATAGGCAAAACCCGCCTCCCGCGGACGCACCATCGCAATAATCGGCCCGGAAAAAATCCGCCGTGCCGCAGCGACAAGGCCCGCTGGCGGCGTGAGCCCTCCGACGGACATGCCGCAGTTGAGTTCAATCCGATCGACCTGCAATTCTGCGGCAAGCTGCACGTCGTCAATTCCGCCCGTGCAAAGCTCGACTTGCAGACGCAGGTTGGATCCTTTCTTCCCAACAACTGTGCTTCTTTCGCGCATCTTTTTGGCAGTATGCTCCGCGCGGCCAGAAATGAGTCTGGCGAGCGGAGTGGCGTGAGCCCTCCGGTACCTCGTTTTTGTACCGGCAAGCTGACGCATGCCGCTCACCAATT
>JAYTAK010000505.1:0-9153 GCA_043737515.1 Candidatus Kuenenia sp.
GTCCCCGCGAGTAACAAGTCAGATCACTGATAAAACAAGAGTGCTGCGTGTGCATTCGAAGTGGTCCGGGCGGTAACTCAAAGAACGATGTCCAGGAGAATTTCTATGAAGGCGTTTACACTCACAGCTGCGATGGTCGTATTCTCGATCGCAAGCAGCGTCCAGGCTGGCCTGTTCCACAAGCACAGCTGCGGTTGTGCTCCAGAGCCAAGCTGTTGTGCTCCAGCTGAAGCCAGCTGCTGTGCTCCAGCAGGTTGTGGAAATGGCTGCGGCAATGGTTGCGTAGTGGCTGATCCAAGCTGCTGTGCTCCAGCAGGCTGTGGCAATGGCTGCGGCAATGGTTGCGTAGCCGCTGATCCAAGCTGCTGTGCACCAGCAGGCTGCGGCAATGGTTGTGGAAATGGCTGCGGCGTAGCTGCTGATCCAAGCTGCTGTGCACCAGCCGCCTGCGGTTCAGCTTGCGAGCCAACATGCTGTGCACCAGCCAGCTGCGGCAACAGCTGCGGCGACGGATGCGGTTGCGGAAGCAGCTGCTTCAAGATGCCAAAGCTGCGTTGCCCAAAGATTCGCTTGCCAAAGCTGCGTTGCCCAAAGATCCGTCTGCCTAAGTGCAACTTCGGTTGCGGCAGCGGATGCGGTTCATCTTGCGGTTCATCTTGCGGATCAGCTTGCGAACCAAGCTGCTGTGCACCAGTCGCTGCATCATGTGCTTGCCCTTGCAACTGATATCAAATCGGCGAAAGGGTAAGCTGATTGCCCGACGCGATAACAGATGCTGACGGTGAAACTGAAAGTGGATGTCGTGATTCACTCTCTTACCGTCTCTGACAATTCGATCAGTGCGGATTGAAAAACTCAGAAGGCTTCCGGCAGACATCCGTTTCCAACGGGTAAGAGTCGATCCTTCCGCCCAGAACTGCTGAATAATCTGAATCTGTTCAGCGACGAACAGATTCGAATGGGGAACACGCCCGAGGGATTCGTCCCGAACCGCGGTTCCACCAGAATGGATCAGCAAACGGGTGGAATCGTAGGTGAAAATCAGAACGGCGATGAGGTCTGCTTCCTGGCGGCTCATCGCCGTTTCTGTTTTGGTACAGGCCATATCACGGGGTGATTCGCATTCCCGGCACGCCATTGCCAGATTCCGCTATCGTGGCGAGAATCTCCTCAAAGCCCGCTAAACTGGTTGCCTCGCAGCGATTTTCTGCCAAAATTGCGGCAGACTGATCATTTTCCCAAACAAAGGTGTGGTGCGACTTGCCTACCACTAAAGCGAGCCCGTTTATGTTGCTCATGATTCTGCGGGTGGCCTACCTGCTGATCTGTGCTGGCGCTATTCTTGCTTATATTACGTCTGACAGTGATCAGGCTGATTTTACCACGGTCCCGATGAACATCGACGGCAAGACGGTGGTGGCCAAAATAGCAACGGCGGAAGGCACGTCGATGCCGCGCATCATCAGCAACAACAAAGCCACTGCGTTTTTTATCCTGTTGGGGATTTCACAGATCTTCACGGTTGTGGATCTCGTAATTCGCAAGAAACGGATCGACGTGATTTCCGGCATCTACTTCGGCGTGCTGGTCGGAATCCTCCTGGCCTATCTGTTCATTCAGGCTCTGACGCCCGTCATTCCGCAAACGAATTCCTATCACACAACCGTTGTGCTGATTTCGTTGCTGGCATTTCCATACATCTGCGTGTCCCTGTTGCTGCAGACCAAGGACGATTTCCGGTTTGTGATTCCCTACGTCGAATTTCAACGCGACCTGAAGAGCGGTCGACCGCTCGTCGTAGACAGCAGCTCACTGATCGATGGTCGCATTGCAGACGTGATCGAGACCCAGATCATCGAATCCCAGCTCATTGTGCCCGACTTCATCCTGGCCGAAGTCCAGGACGTGGCAGACAGCAGCGACAAGAACCGCCGCATTCGAGGTCGTCGCGGGCTGGAAGTGCTGGCCAAGATGCAGCAGAGCATAAACATTGACGTCAAAGTGATGGAAACGAACCGCGCAGATTACAAGAGCATGACCGTGGATCAGAAAGTTGTGGCGCTGGCAAAGCAGATTCGCGGCGGCGTGATCACCAACGACTTCAACCTGAATAAAGTGGCGAGTGTCCAGGGGATTCCCGTCATTAATCTGAACGATGTATCGAACGCGCTGCGGCCTCGCTACATTCCTGGCGAACGCCTGCAAATCAAGATCATTAAAGAAGGCGAAGGCCCAGGACAGGGCGTTGGTTATCTGGACGACGGCACAATGGTTGTCTGCGAGAATACGGCGCATCTGGCGGGCAAGGATGTGAGCGTAATCGTGACCAGCGTGCTGCAGAGCAGTGCCGGGCGGATGATCTTCGGGAAGATGGTGTATCAGTCGGGCGCATAGACGTTGCTTCCGAATCACATCATTCCCATGCTTCCCATAACTCACATGGGATTTATGCGAAGCATATGAGTTATGAGATCATGCATTGAATCCACGGAGAGATGCGTTGTCACGGGAAGAAAAGTACTCAGACGCACAATTGGCTGCATTCGGTATCGAGCGGGCGACGATTCCGCAGCATGTTGCCATCATCATGGACGGCAACGGGCGTTGGGCTCAGAAGCACGGCTGGCCGAGAATTGAAGGTCACCGACGCGGCGTGACGTCTGTCCGCTGCATCGTCGAAGAGGCGTCGCGGCTGGGAATGCAACAACTGACGCTGTATTGCTTTTCCAGCGAAAACTGGAAACGACCGCCGAAAGAACTGACGCTGCTGATGCACCTGCTCAAGCAGTATCTTGTCGAAGAACGACGCGAAATTCAGCGACAGGGACTGCGATTCAGTGTCATCGGAAAGACGGCTGAACTGGATCCCATGATTCAGGCAGAGATGAAAAAGACGATGGATGCCTCTGCAGGCAACGATGGAATGACGCTGTGCCTGGCGATCAATTACGGTGCCCGGATGGAGATTACTGAGGCCGTGCAGCGGATTGCGGAATCGGTGCAGAGCGGGCAACTGCGTCCGGAGGATATTTCGGAAAAAACCGTTGCCGATCACCTGATGACGGCTGGAATGCCCGACCCGGATCTGCTCATCCGCACTGCGAGCGAATACCGCATCAGCAATTTTCTGTTGTGGCAGATCAGTTACTCAGAGATCTGGGTATCGGATAAGCACTGGCCGGAATTTCGCGAAGACGATCTGCGTGAAGCGCTTCGCGATTTTGCGCGGCGAGATCGGCGGTATGGCGGTCTGTCGCCCGTGACGTCTTGAATCAATTCTGAGATTTGAAATTCGAAAACCTGCCTGCAAGCGTCTGACGCCGCGCGGTCTGACACCGAACTAAGGACTTTTTGATAATGCTTGGCTGGCGATTGGTCATGTCTGCGATTCTGGTGCCAGCCATCATCGCGCTGTTCTGGCTGGATCAGAAGCTGGGAACGTCAGCATTCATTCTGCTGACGTTCTGCCTGTTCGTTGCCGTGCGGAATGCATACGAATTGACGGACCTGCTCACAGTTCGCAGTCTTCGCCCGCATTTTATCGCGACCGCCGGTTTGAGCAGCCTTGTAGTGTTTGCCGGTTGGGGACATTTATATTTCCCCGGCACAGTTGACGGCTCTGCGACGGCACTGCTGATCTCGCTGGGGTGGATCGGAGCGGCTCTCACGTTTTCTTTCATCGCTCTGCTGGCGTTCGAAGCGTGGCGTTTTCAGAAACCGGGAGCTTCGATGGAATCTCTCGGCGGAAATCTGTTGACCGTGTTCTACGCCGGCGGACTTGTGGCCGTCACAGCTCAGTTGCGTTGGTTTCCGAATTCGCAGACGGGCTATTTTGCGATCGCTTCGATGATCATCTGCGTCAAGTGCGGCGACACATTTGCATACACCTTCGGTCGCTTGTGGGGCAAGCGAAAACTCGCACCGATCCTGAGTCCCGGTAAGACGCAGATGGGACTCGTGGGAGCAATTCTCGGCAGCACACTCGGCGGCTGGTTATGGCTGACGTATGCCGGTCGATTGTTAGGTCTCACGGTCTCCGCTGGCTCGCTGTGGAATATTCTGGCGTATTCGGCAGCGATTGGCATGATCGGACTGGTCGGCGATCTTTGCGAATCGCTGATCAAACGCGATGTGCAGAAAAAGGATTCGGCGATTCTGATGCCCGGATTCGGCGGCCTGCTGGATCTGCTGGACAGCCCGCTGTTCGCCGGTCCGTTCGCGTTGGTGTGGTGGACGCTGTTTCCGCCCGTGGCTTGATTCCGTGCCTCGAAACTGGCGTTTCCCAAAAGCTGGCATAAAAACAAGATTGTCCAACAAGCAGAATCCCAGGAAATCTGCGACACCGTAACAGCCTGCCCGAGGTTCATTGCCGCAAGCCTTGCAATGGACTGAAGAATTACTCGGGCGGTGGTGTTCGGCAGAGTGTTTCTGCAGAAACTGCCGCAACTCAGGCTACTGGTTGCGAATTGATCCCTGCACGTCGCAACTCGTCTCCGCAGGACACTCTCCTATGAATTCCTATCTTTCGACTCTCGCCTACCTTGACCCTGGTACGGGCAGCATGTTACTTCAGGCAATCGTTGGCGGCAGCGCTGGGTTATTTGTGTTTGCCCGGCATGTCTGGCGATCCTTTCGCTATGCCGACTCGAAAAAATCCGTCGATGTCGATACCGTTCAGGTTCAGAATTAGCCGTCGTCGATGCCAGCCAATGCCATCGCCACGTTTGAACGTGGCTCGTTTCGTGATCGCTCCGGACGTGTCTTTCACAGACACGGCCAGGTTTTTCGCGCGCTCGACCATCACGGGTTGCGCGATTGGGATGCGGTTTCCCAGAAAGCGTTCGTGCAGACTGCAATTCAATCCGGGTGCATCGTGCAAACGAAAACCGTGGTTGACGTTGTGCCACCCGACACGGAATTTGACTGCGCGGCGGTCTTGCAGCATGCGACCATTCCGGTCATCACATGGCCGTTTGAATGGTCGTTCAATATGCTGCGGTCGGCCGCCTTGCTGACACTGGAATTGCTGGAACAGGCACTGACTGAAGACGCCATCCTGAAAGATGCAACACCGTTCAATGTCCAGTTTGCGGGATCATGTCCGGTGTTTATTGATACGGGTTCCATCGTGCCGTTTGAACCCGGTCAGATCTGGGATGGCTATCGTCAGTTCTGTCAGATGTTTCTGTATCCGCTGATGCTGCAGAGCTGGAAGAATGTTGATTTTCAGCCGTGGCTCCGCGGTTCGCTCGAAGGTATTTCGCCTCAGGATTTTGCGTCGCTGCTGTCGTTTCGGGATTTGTTCCGTCGCGGCGCGTTTTCACACGTCTGGCTTCATGCGCGGATGCAGGGGCGGAAAAGCGCGAAAGCGGATCTCGCGGGATCGATGAAGGCGAGCGGATTCAGTCGCGACATGATCATCAACAACGTGCGCGGCCTGCGGCGGATTGTCGAGCGTTTGACATGGAAAGCGGATCAGTCCCCATGGTCCGACTACGACAGGACATCCGAGCCCGTACACCGCGATGCGGCGGCAAAAGAACAGTTTATCTCAGAAGTCTCTGAGTCACGATCATGGAAGACCGTCTGGGATCTCGGCTGCAATCAGGGGCGTTATTCGCGTCTGGCGGCGAAGCATGCGGAGACGGTGCTGGCGATTGATGCGGATCATCTGACAGTGGATCGCCTGTTCACTGCTCTGAACGCTGAACGCAATCGCACGATCACGCCGCTGGTCTGCAATCTTGCTGATCCGGCACCCTCGCTCGGTTGGCGCTTGCAGGAACGTCCGTCGCTGGAACACAGATCGAAACCGGATCTGGTCTTCTGCCTCGCGCTGATTCACCATCTGGTGATTGGCAGCAATCTGTTGCTGGCAGACGTGATCGACTGGCTGGCGTCATTGAAGGCGACCGTTGTGCTTGAATACGTAGACCGCGAAGACGCTCAGGTGCAGCAATTGCTGGCGAATCGCGAAGATGTTTTTTCCGACTACAACCATGCCGCCTTTGATTCGCTGATTGAGCAGGCGTTTGTCGTTGTCAAACGACAGACACTGGCAGCCGGCACCCGGACTCTGCTGTGGCTGCAGCCGAAAACTTAAGGCCGTTCACGGCAGGATATCCAACGGAAGGATTCGGCGAAGGGTTCAGACCGAGCGCATCATGTCAGACTCCAGCAATCCCGACGATTCACAAACGCTGTTCAACTGTTTTCTGCAAATCGGCGCGCTCAATGCATTTGCCGTGGCGCAGCCGGTCTTTGACCGCGTGGTTTTGAATTCGCAGTACTTGCGGCTTGAAGGATACTCCGGCGTGGCAGTCGCTGCCGTCCTGAGCCTCTTTCTGTTCGCCATCCCGTTCGGTGTGACTTGCGGCGTTGCGGTCCTACGCCGATTGAAGTTCCCACGAGCCGCCGCAGGAGTGTCCGTCGTTGTCGGGACGCTGCTTGGCGCACTTGCCATCAATATCGCTCTGCGGTGGATTCAATGGCGATTTAACCTTCGCAGCGCTGGCGTACCGGATGTCGCGCTGGCGATCGTCAGTCTGCCCATGGCGATTGGGTGTTTATGGATGTATGGCCGCTTCAAGTGGCCCGGGCAAGTCCTGAATCTCGCGGCGATCGGGATCGTCCTGTTTCCGCTCAACCTGCTTTCAACTCCGGCGATGCGCGCCGAACTGCTGGGAATCCAGGTCAACAAGCTGGTGGATTTACGAGCCGACAATCCGGTACCGATCGTGATGATTGCGTTTGACGGGCTGAGCAGCATGGCGCTGCTGAACGAACGACATGAAATTGACGCGGTTCGCTACCCTGCCTTTGCGCGGCTCGCGGGGCAAAGCACTTTTTATCGCAATGCGACGTCAGTACATTCAAGGACGGCGCATGCTTTGCCCGCGATTCTGACAGGGCAACTGCCACGACCGGAAGTTGTGAGTCCCGTAGAAAGCGAATACCCCGAAAATCTTTTCCGGTTGATTCATGACACGGAACAGTACGAGATGACCGTCTTTGAGCCAGTGACGCAACTTTGTCCCACGGCATTGCGACAAATTGATCAGTCACTTTCGTTTACCAGACAAGTGACTCAACTGACCGATATGCTGATTCGGGTCTACGCCGTAACGACGGCACCGGCTGACTTCGGATTCCCCGAGCACACGATACCCAAAGTCTGGTTTGGTATTGTACCAGGCGAACGAGATTCTCGCAGTCCTGAGAAGGGATTAATCAGGTACAGTTGGGACGCAGGCCACGATATTCAGGTGGCTCATTTCATCAAGACGCTGCGACACACTGAACAGCCGGGGTTTCACTTTCTGCATGTCGTTACCCCGCACGATCCGTGGAGTTACATGCCGTCAGGAAAGTCGTATCTGGTCACGAGCGGAATCGCCGAACCAACGCCTGGTACGCAAGGGCAAGGAGGTGATGGATGGGTCTCAGATGACCTGCTGGTCAATCTCGGCTGGCAACGTTACCTGCTGCAATTGCAGTTTGCGGATCGCTGCCTGGGAGAGATATTGGACCAGTTGGAAGACATCAATGCATTCGACCGCTCGCTGGTGATTGTCGTGGCAGATCACGGCATGGCATTCGTGCCGGGACAGAGTCGAAGAACACCTGCAAATGAGACACTGGCAGATCTGATGTCCGTACCGCTGTTCATCAAGACACCTCTGCAGAGGACAGGAAATACAACGGACCGCAGCGTTGAGACAATCGACGTGCTTCCCACGATTGCGGATTTCATTCAAATGCCGTTGCCTGGCACGGTTGACGGTGCGTCATTGCTGGATCAGAAGAATCCCGAGCGGCCTCGCAAGACAATGCACTTTGACTACGACCAGGTGACCATTATTAATCCTGAGTTCCCTGAGCGGTTTCGCTACGTGGATCGTATGCTGGCGGTATTCGGATCGGGAAGCCGTGACGATCGATTGTGGGATTTGAACACCATTCCGGAACTTGTCGGTCAGCAACTCTCGGCTTGCGAACAGGGAAACGCATCACGCTGGAAATGTAAACTTCTGCGTGGTGGAGAACAACTCAATCATGACGCGCCAGATTTCGTTCCCTGCTATTATTTCGGACACCTTGTTGGCCCGCAGGTCACTCAGCCCGTACACATCGCGGTTGCCTTAAACGGTCGCATTGAAGGTACAACTCGAACCTGCAACGATTCCACAACACGCTCCCAATGGACGGCATTGCTGCGGGACAATCTGTTCAGAACCGAGAGGAACACGGTGCAGTTATTCGAAGTTGAGCGTATTGCCAGCGGCTTCGTGCTGCATGAGATCGCATACTGACCTTGTACGGACATGCGACCTGACCATTCTGGAATCTGACAGCCCGACACGAGGACAGGAAGATGGCAAGACCGAAGCGGAATTGCCTTCCGGAATTCCTGAAAGCAAAATCACTGTCCCGGGGAATGGCAGAACGATGAGGGCAGGACAATAAACCGCAAAGACAAACGCTTCCTATTGTTCTGCCCCCATCATTCTGCCAAAGTCCGACGGACTGAGCGCAGACGTGTCAGCAAAGACAGCGAAGAGATGGACGGAAAGGAATAACACGTGGCACAAAGAGAGTTGTTTGCGCACTAAAGTGCCGCCCTGGGCTTTTTGTACTACTAACACTCGAATTTTTGTCGTGCCGCGAAGATATTCAAACAACAAGACTTTGAAACCGCGAATGGACGCGAATAAACGCGAATAGTCGCAGTAACCACACCCAACATCGACTCCGAGTGTTGCTTGACGACCGCACGAGATGCGGTGGCATTGCGAATTTCGGGCAATCATGCTGATTTTTTAATTCGCGTTCATTCGCGTCCATTCGCGGTTCAAATCCTTCGATCACCACTGTTGAGGGACAGATGTTTGGGTTGCGGGCGAAGCCGGCGCCGGGTTGTTTCGTGGCTAGAAAAAAAGTCCCGATTGCCCGCGAAGTCAAATGAATACCAGATGCTGCAATCCCAGTGAGGAACTGGTGTGTTTCGCTAGCGCTGCACACACCCTACACAGATCACTAAATCAACATCCCGCTAGCGCCCTGCGGCTGATCGTGGGTCGGCCATAATGCAATCAGACCCGACCACTTGTTGTCGTCCGCTTCCGCCTGCGGTGTGCGGCAATCACGAGTGCC
>JAYTAK010000506.1:0-1675 GCA_043737515.1 Candidatus Kuenenia sp.
GTATCGATGCCGCCGATGTTTCGTGCTGACCATCCTTTTGTTTTCATGATTCGAGACAACCGCAACGGCGCGCTCCTATTTGTCGGCAGAATCAAGAATCCTGCGGTGGATCCCGGGAAAAAGTAGCCCAGCCGCATTCAGAAAAACTCGGAGCGTGGTTGGCTGACGGATGGTCTGCTTCGCGTCCGAGTTAATTCTGCATCTGGGGGAAGGGAGACCGTCACTTCGCCGACAAATCACTCTCAGCACCAGATCTGCAGAAAGCAAATCAGCCTGAAGTTTCCTCTTGAAACTTCAGGCTGTGGGCATCAATGCGGTTCATGATTGCGGGGCCTCAGGATTTCTTGGTCTCGGCCTTGGGTGGCTGAGTTGGCTCCTGCTGAGGTTTGCTGGGTTTGTGAGGATGATGACTTCCGCCGTTGGCCATGGTTGGACTGCCTTTCTGTCTGAACTCTACAGATGACTATGCGTTACGGTAACTCATAGTGTGTAGACGCATAGTCTGCATTCGCTCAAGCTACATGTCAACCGAGTTTTCTGGAATTCTTTGGCAGCGACGGGCAAAAACCAGTGAAGGACATTCGAAAAGTTTTCGGTGATCGAATGAAGGAAATTCGTTTGGGCAAAGGCGTCTCACAGGAGGCACTGGCGGCGGCGGCTGATCTGCATCGAACATATGTCAGCAGCGTGGAACGTGGTGAACGCAACGTTTCCATCGTCAATATCGCTCGGCTGGCCGATGCGCTAAATGTGCCGATCCGCGAATTCTTCCCGGACAAATAGCCCTGTTCGGCAACGACTCAGATCAGCAGTGGTTGATCGGTGACAAACCTGATGACAACAACTGCTGTGTTCGCTGGTGGTATTTTCTGAGGGTGTCGCGGGAAGTCAGGAAGAAGACGGTCTCGACCAGCAGGAATCCGGGATCGGTCCAGCTGATCTGGCATGGGGGCTGGATGTTGATTCGGTGGCAGATCCAGGTGATTGCGGTGGCCACAAACATGTTTGAGTAAAACTGGTAGTGCCGGTAGTGGATTTCAATCAGCAGGTTGAAGGCATCCACTTTGCCGGGGAGCAGTGAAAAATCGAGTTCGGGGGCCGTCAGTCCCGTTGCCGTATGGACGAGATCTACGCAGGCCCAGCGAATGGCCGTGACCGTCATGCCGACAGCAAGCGACGCGACAGTCAGGTACAGGAAGCCGCTGATGGTCGGGGCGTCACTCGGAGTGGCTGCAATCCAGGCTCGCAAGGATTGCGAGAAGGAACTCAGACCCCAGAGTGCAGTGGCTCCCGGTACGAGGTAGGCAATCAGGACTCCAAAGTTGTTGCTGGTGACGTCTTTCACCAGTTCACCGTACCTCAGTTCTGGCCATCGCGCAAGTTGTGTTGTCGCATCTGTCGCTACACGAATAGAGATTGCGGTATTTCTGACTTTCACGTCGCGCGTTCTTATCGATCGTTGCGCTGATTCCCATTCCGGAATTTTTGGGGCCGATGACTGAGCTTCAGCGGCAATTCAGGGTGCAGCGCCGGTAGGTCTGTTCAAAGGCTTCCGGCCCGCAGCACCATCTCCTGCAACCGCCACGCAAACCGCAACTGCCAGGACAGCCACCGCCGCTTCCAAGCAAGTAGGAGGTGGCCGCCGTCGTGATTTCTCATTGTATCACGGCGTCAA
>JAYTAK010000507.1:0-9147 GCA_043737515.1 Candidatus Kuenenia sp.
ATTCCATGACACCACGGGAGTCGCATCGACGGTCTCGACGACGACGCTGGTTGTGATCGCCGGCGCGAAGATTTCCAGCGACTGCTTCGCACTCCAGCCGTTGCGAGGTCCAGTGGTCCCGACAATGCGGACCCACCAGTCGTACTGGCCGGCAGGCAAGTCTGTCGCGGATTGAAACTGATGAACATTCGTCAGCGTTTCATGGATCACACGCTGCTTCGTCGTCCGATTTTCCACCCAAAGCTCATACTGTGCATCGGCAGTATTGGAGCCCCACGCGAATGTCGGACGCTGGTTGATGGTCGTCGGTGATTTCGACAGAGGGAGAATATTCTGGCCATCCGGCAGGATTGTGTATTCCAGTGAACTGCTCCAGTCGGACCAGGGCGTGGCCGCGACATTGATGTGATCGGGAGACGTGCCCGACAACAAGGTCGTGTAGGGATCGGATGTCGATGCGGACAGGATCACGGGCAGGTACTGGACTCGAGCTTCAAATTTGTACACACCGATTTGGAGTTCCAGTTCTCTGGTCAGTGCGACAGTGGATCCGTTTAGCCCCCGAAAATCTGCCACCCTTACGTAAACATTGAGAAAACGGCCCTGAAAATCTAGCTCCCATTCATCGGTGAACCGCATCAGTTCCGGCAGTTGCGACTCGTCAAGTGTTCGAACCGCACCGGTTTGAAGATTCGTAACGCGAAGCTGGTATCGCCTGACGTACTCGACGTCGATCGCGGCTCCGTTTTCGGTTCGAAAAATGTGCCCGCCAACTCCGGACGAATCAAATCCACCAAGTTGGCCGATCCCGATCCCTCCGCTGGCTATCTGACCATGAGTCAACACCGGGGCTGGTGCTGCCGGACGAGAAGTCTTCTGCTCGACGATCGGATTCGTCCACTTCGGACGTTCGGGAAGCGTGAGCAGAATCGACTCACTCCATACAGAAACTAACGGACCACCGGAATGGAAGATGGAATCCGTCGCGATCGCCCTGATTGACAGTTTCAATATGGCAGGCGGTTCAAAGGAGTACACACGTTGAACGAATTCGGACAAATCAAGCGAGTTGACGTCTGTTTGTCTCACCACTTCTGCGATCGGAAGATAGACGTAGGAGGTGATTTGGAGGTCGTATGGCACGTCCATGCGACCGTTGGTGACAGCAATCGAGACCTCGTACTTTGCGTTTTCCTGAGTGTCCCATTTCAGGATATTGCCCTCCATCCGTACGTTCGTCGGCACATTGATGCCGTGATCAAAATCATAGCTTTCCAGCGCCGAGGCGAACGGCCTTTCATTCACAATTCGAACCACATGAATCTGGAAGCGATAACGTCCGGGAGGCAAATCATCGGGGATCGCCGTAAACGGCGTGAATTCACGGACGAAGAGCACTCGTTCGCCGGTCGCCAGGTTATTTAGAGATGCTATGTAAAGGTCCGCATATGACACGGCGTCCCATGAAATCATGTTGGAATCGTGCGAAAAGTTCCAGTTCAATGGAGACCCGATATGCTCAATCGAGATGGCTGTCGGGTTGGAGGGGTGAGGGTTGCCGCTGGAATCCAGCCATTGAAACCAGACGGAATACGATCCATCCGGTTCGTGCTTAGGAATCCCTCCTGCCCGATCCGCTGCGTGTCGGTTTTCTACGCGGTTTGAGAGGCTTCTCAGCGACGAATTCGCGTCGCCATAGGTGAAGCGGTATCCGGTAGCACCTGGCACTGCCTCCCAGGAGAGCCGATCTTCGTCCACCGTCACATTGACCTGTCGTGACAGCGGCCTGAAACTTGTGAATTCAACTGGCGGATTCCATGCGCCCTTTGTCGTCTTACCGCCGGATTCTCTGTTTGGACGCAGCCACATGCGATATCTTCCGGCTGGTGCATTGGACGGCAATTCCCAGGAACCAGTGGTCACTTTGTCCTCTGTGGCAAATCGCCACTGCGATGGCGCGGCAGGAGTTGCTGGCGTCGGTTCGTCAACGCCATGCAGATATGCCACCCAGACGTCATAACTCGCCACTCCGGGTTCAGCGTTCCATCGAAGACTGTCAGTCCCCTGAACACCGGAATTGGAAGGCACCGGAATCGGCACACCGACTGGTTCGATCCTCAGTTGCCTGGTGCTTTGAGTGGTGGCTCCATTGGCAAAGGACAGAGTCAGTTCGATTCGGTATAGGCCTGGCACCAGTGGCGTCTCGACGGTATGCGAGGATGATGAGCCAGCCACCGTCCGCGACCAGGCAGTGATAAATTGACGATATGACTCCGGCGAATCAAATCGCATGGACGCTGCTGCCTGTTCCTTCGCGGAATCAATCAGTGTGATCGTGTATTTTGTGCTGTGTGCAACGGCCGTCCATTCAATCACAGGAGTCGCATCATGAGTTGTGTAAGTGGCCAACCCTAAAAGGTGCACAGAATATGTCACTTCATGCGTTGGGTTAGGACCTGTGATGTTAGGATATGGAGGCTGGACATTGAATTCCTTTGGCTTGCTCCATGTCGTACTTGTGCCATCCGCGCGAGTCGCCCGGACCCAGACGCGATAGTTGTCCGGATCAAGAGGCTGCGACTTGTACGAAAACCCGCTCAGTCCGGACTTGTGCAGAATCCGCTTTCCGTCGCTGACCCGATTAACCCACACTTCGTAGCTGCCCGCACCATCGACTGGCCCCCATTCAATGGTAGCGATGCTGGTGGCATAGTCAGTGGCTAGTTTGCCAACTAGAATCTGCTCGCCAAGTGGCAGGATCGTGAAGCGAGATGCCTCGCTCCAGTCCGACCACGGTGTCGCCAGAGCATTGTTTCCCGTCCCACCGTCAGGAAACACGGGCAGATCCTGAACTCGCACGCTCCACGAATAGACACCTTCTGACAGGGTCAACGATTTGGTGCCGCCAAATCGGCGAGAGACTGGAGGCTGTGAAATGACTGACGTCCCCGGCGGCGTCGATGACGTGGCGCCGCCAATTGAATGCGAGGCTCGGTTGGCATCCGGCAACGAAAACCTCGCGCCGTCAAAAGCGATGAATTGCGAATCCGGTATCCACCCTCCCGCTGCCTCTTCGATACGGATTTCATAGCGACGCACAAATCGCTGGCCGGAAAGTGCTGACGTCGGGGATTCATCGAAGTACAGCTTCACGATCCCGGAATCACCGGAGTCAGAAATCGAGACCAATCCCTGCGGTGCCACGGGTGGCAGTGTGAAGTCGAGTCCGACGGTGGACCCAGCGCCGGGATCAACGTCCGTGATTAACCAACCGCTATCCGTATCCGCGTTTGGTCGCCGATACAGCAGGGCTGAAGTACCAAACATTCGCAGGCTGTAGAGTTCAGTCCGGGGCTGATCGGGAGTTGCAAAGAAATGGACAACCGACAGCGGGCGATCAGGGACTGTCACTGTCACGGGGTCAGATTTCAAGATATAGAGCGAATCTGATGAATAAATGTAGGACTCCCTTGGCCAGCGTCGGGATTCGTCGGTCGTCGAAAACACCTGAATCTCGTCAGCGACAAGACGAATTTCGTCAATTCTTGGATCGGGAAAAAAGCTTGGAGATTCCGCGACAATTTCCAGTTCCTTCGTCGCCACAGCCGCGTCAACACTTGAAGCAGAAGCAGGAGTAATCAACGATGCTGCCGAAAGCAGCATTCGCGGTTCGACGATTTCAGCAATGGCAGACATCGCGATGTGTGCGGACTGACGGTTTCTGCGATTTCGATGATTTCTTGACATGTTGGGCGTTCTCGTCTACATGCGGGAGAAGTGATTGCAGCCTTCTACTGCAAGTCTTTGGGACAACGCAACGCAAATATTCCGCCCTTTACGGTCCTCAACGCCATTTCGCGGGATTCAGTGACATTCGGCAATTCTTGCCGGTGGAATCGTTTGTCGCGGCGAGCGGAGCGGCGTCCGCCCTTCGGTACGCAATGTGATTTGACGCTATGTAGCCGTCTCGCTCCGCCGAGACGGGCTGGCAACGCATCCACATGGTCGGGCCGGTTTGCATGCCATCCCGCACGCGGTTGGCATTGGCTCGTTTAACCGCGTGCCCAGCGGGCCGCGATTGTTCTATTTGAGATTTGAGATTTGAGATTTGAGATGCGAAATGCGAAATGCGAAATGCGAAGCGCGGGGCGTTGCCCACGCGGTTAAACGAATAAGCCATCTTCAACCGTGCGATAGATGTCGTCACCGGCAACGCTTAATGAAGAGTCGGAGTGGTGCTGGTCGGCGAAGGATTGCTCCATCAGGCGCTTCCCTGCCGACTTGATATTCTCTAAGCTGCTGATCCTGACAAACGCAGACTACCGACCTGAAATCTACGGTCGTCCAATCGTAAGCGAGGCCATAGTGAAGACGCCGTTCATTTCTGTTTTGCTCTTTCTGATCGCATCGCTGCTGGGTGCTGTCGGTCAGTTCTTGTACAAATCCGGAGCAGAGTCAGCAGGTCGATCATTCAGCAGCTATCTGCTGAATGCACGAATCCTGGGAGGCGTCGTCTGCTACACCGCCGTCATGTTCCTGTTTGTCGTGGCATTCCGGAAAGGCGGTGCGTTGTCTGTTTTGTATCCGGTCTACGCGACGACTTTCATCTGGGCTGCCATTATCGGCCTGATTGCGTATGGAACTCCGATCAAACTGATTCATGTCGGCGGGATGGCATTTCTGCTGCTCGGCATGTACTTGATGGGAAAATAAGGCATGTCTGATTCTGCTCCTGATCAATCCGGCCGACGTCCCCTGAAATCGCGTCAGTGGCCCTGCTTTCAGAAGTTGGCCAGTGCGTTGGCGAACTCAGGAGTGACCCCCAATGCGATCTCCGTCGCCAGCGTCTTCTTTGCCGTCGCCGCAGGAGGATGTCTTGCGGCAACGAATCAGATTGAAGACCCGTTCATTCGCCGTGGCTTTTGGATTCTCTCTGCCATCATGATTCAGTTTCGACTCATCGCCAATCTTATGGACGGCATGGTCGCCATCGAAGGTGGAAAAAAGTCGGCTGTCGGAGATCTCTACAACGAAGTTCCCGACCGGCTGTCGGACCCTGCGATTCTGATCGGTGCAGGATTCGCCTGGGGCGGTTGTCCGATGCTCGGCCTGACCGCTGCACTGGTCGCCGTGTTTGTGGCTTACGTCCGCGCGATCGGGGCGAGCGTTGGAGTCGGGCAGGTTTTTCTGGGCCCGCTTGCCAAGCAGCAACGCATGGCCCTGATGACGCTGGTGTGTGTCGTCTCGGCGGTGCTGCCGATGCAGTGGCAACCGATCCACGCCTCAACGGGCATCGGGATCTGCGGCGGGGCACTGCTGGTGATCATCGCGGGCGGCATTGTAACGGCCGTACGCAGACTGCATCATATTGCGAGACTGATGCGTGAAAGGCAGGCTGGCAAGACATGACATTTCTGAAGATCGATCATATCACGGCGGAAGTCCGCTACACGCTGATGGGCATCTTTGTGGCGCTGGTGATCGCGAGTCTTGTCGCACGAATTCTGCAGCGAACAAAGCCGGGTAAAGATTTTCGCGAGCTGCGACTTCGCATCAGAACATGGTGGGTGATCGCCGGACTGTTCAGCCTGGCGATCATCCTGAGTCGCGGCGCTTCGCTCTTCTTTCTGGCGTTCGTCAGTTTTCTGGCGCTGAAGGAATTCCTGTCGCTGGTTCCGACGCGACGGGCCGACCATCGAGTGCTGTTTCTGGCCTACCTGTCGATTCCGTTTCAGTATCTCTGGGTACACCTTGAATGGTACGGAATGTTTATCATCTTTATTCCCGTCTATTTGTTTCTGCTTCTGCCCGCGCGCATGGTGCTGATCGGAGAAACGGACGGCTTTCTGCGCGCCATCGGCACACTGCACTGGGGACTGATGACGACCGTCTTCAGTTTGTCACATGCGGCAATGCTGCTGGTCATTCATCCGATCGACAGTGCCCGATACACGCCGGTGTGGCCGTCGGAAGCTTGCATGGCATATCCGGGGCCGGGATTGCTGATCCTGCTCGTCCTGCTGACGCAAAGCAACGATGTGGCGCAGTACATTTGGGGCAAGACGCTGGGACGACGAAAAGTCGTGCCGAAGGTCAGTCCCGGAAAGACGCTCGGCGGCCTCGCGGGAGGTGTTGCGACAACGATGCTGCTGGCCACGCTGCTTGGGCCCTGCCTGACATTTCTGGACTGGAAGCGAGCCCTCCTTGCGGGCACGATCATCGGACTCAGCGGATTCGCCGGCGATGTGTCGATCTCGGCTCTCAAGCGGGATCTCGGCGTCAAAGATTCCGGCACGATGCTGCCTGGGCATGGAGGTATTCTCGACCGCATCGACAGTCTCACGTACACCGCACCCTTGTATTTCCACTTCATTTTCTACTGCTACTGCTGACCAATCCCCTTCGACGAGCAACTCCCGGTGAATTCTGCCCTGCGCTATTTGTTCTTTCTGTGCATCGTGCGACCGGTTATTCTGATTGTGCTTGGCCTGAACGTGCGTCGGCGAGAACTCCTGCCCAAATCCGGCCCTGCGATTGTCGTAGCGAACCACAACAGCCATCTCGACGCATTGACGTTGATGACGCTGTTTGGAATGAAGCGACTTTCCATCGTGCGGCCTGTCGCCGCAGTCGATTATTTCCTTCGCAACAAGTGGCGGGCGTGGTTTTCGACGCAAATCATCGGCATCATTCCTCTGAAACGCGCGGTCGCGGGAGAACGGTCCGATCCGCTCGCCGGAATCTCAGACGCCCTGGCCGCTGGCAACATCCTGATCCTGTTTCCGGAAGGTTCGCGCGGGCAGCCGGAGCAGTTGGAGACATTCAAGACGGGGATCGCACACATCGCGAAGCGACATCCGGAGGTTCCGATCGTGCCTGTCTTTCTGCATGGCCTGGGCAAAGCGCTCCCGCGCGGAGAAGGCATTCTGGTCCCGTTCTTCTGCGACGTATTCATCGGCGAGTCAATTCCGTGGACCGGCAGTCGCGATGAATTTATGAAGTTGCTGCAGGATCGAATGACGACGCTGGCGCGTGAAGGAAACTTCAGGACGTGGAACTAATGAATTGCTGTCTGCGAGCGAGACAAAATGTTTGCGGTGACGAAACTGACGGACCCGATCATACTAGCGCTCAACAACGCACGCGGCCGGCACAAGGACGAAATCATGGACGTCGCTCCATCCGCAGTCGTTCTCATCCAGCCTTCGCCGATTTCCAGGCCGCTATCGTCCAGACTCGGAATCAGATCGCCACTGTTCACGCCGAAGACTTTGCCAGACTCATGACACTCAACTTTCACGACTTCGACAGCGTGTCACTCATGGCCGCGTGAGGTGTAACCGGGTGCGCCCTCGTGTCAACGATCACCGGAGCCTTGACACGAATTGCCGGAGACCAGTATTATCGGGCGTATTCCAAAGTTCGGTTCTCCATCTGACACCATCGCCGGAACAATCCCAATGATGAATGGCTGGCCGTTAAGCGTTCGAAAGATCTGCAAAGCTCTGGTTACCAGAAAACTCTCACGAAGAAAACAACGCGGTCGAGGGTGGCAGGAATGCGACGCACTGGAACCGCGAATGTTGCTGGCAGCCACATACCAGCCGCTGGCGGTGGGCAGCATTCGTGATGCAGGACGCGACGGAACTCCTGACAGCTTCGATGCGGTGTTCTCCGGACACGCAGGCAGGACAGCGACAACGGAAAATCGAGCGATTGCGGAATATGGCGTTGGCAGCGAGACAATCAATCTTGCCGTGCTCGATTTCTCTTTGGGGTCAATGAATGCCGCTGGAAATCAAACACGGATTTTCGACGTCTATGTGTATGGCGGCGACGGACAAATTACGTTGAGCGATTACAACTCAGGCGGAACCCTTGTCGGTACGGTGACACTGGAGATCGCACTTCTGAGCGATACTTATCGATTGGATGTCACCGATGCTGTCCAGCAGGTAGCAGGAGCCGGAAATTCGTTCATCGGCGTGGCTCTGATCTCTCACACTGATACGTTTCCAGTCAGCATGGGAACGCCAACGCTGACCACCAACGGCGTCATTCCCATGGCCGGGCTTCGCGGCTGGGAGCCCACCCGGCAGGCAATCCGTGCCGATGGCGTCGAGACATTTCGACTTGAAGTGGATTCCGGCGGAGCTGTCAATGGTGTTGAACTCAATACATCCGCTGCGGATTATCGACTCTTCAAGCCTGGCACGGGACGAATCGCGTTGCGTGACGACGGTCTGGAAGGCGATCGCCTCGCCGGTGACTACATCTACACGAGCGGCGAATTCCGTTATAACACCGCGTACGAGATGAGACCGTTCTTCGGTTATAACCCCGACAGCATCGCAGGCATCGAGATCGTCTCACTGGGAAACGTGCATATCATTGAACTGGATGGCACCGATTCTCAGCTGCTTCTGGATGCCGAAGTGGGCCTTGTCAGCCCGGACATTCCGTCGGTTACACCGGTCCAACTTTCAAGCGATGTGCAGATTACGCCGCACTTCATCAACGTAACGACGACGAAGAAAGCAACCCAGTCGTCGATGCGTGAGTCGCGAGTTCGGACATCCGAATTGTCCCAGTTGGTTTATTCGGTGCTCCCGGATGCTTTTGATTTCCTGAACTATTTTTCCACGAACCACCTTGAGATCAGCCCAAGAATCAGCTCCCGTAACTTCACCGCCGGCAGCCATAATTCTGTGCAGGTTGAATGGACGGGATCGGCCAAGGTGCCTTACGACCATTCAGGCGGACACGGCAGTGCGGGGCGACTGCTCGGCGTGAATTCTCTCGATGCCATGGCACGCGGAATTACCGAAACAGTAACACATGAATTGGTCCACCAATGGAGCGCATACCTTAGTTCGTCGCTTGGGATCTCAGATGGTGGCGGACACTACTTCAACACGACCAGCGTGGGAAGTCTCGTTGGGGGCTTTGAGTGGACGCCGAACGGCGATGGCAGTTACACGATCAACTTTGATGAGGGCCGAAACGGCGCGACTCATGCGTCGCCGCTGGAACTTTATATGATGGGACTCATCGACAAGACTCAGGTTCCCGACATTCTGATGTATAATTCTGCGGTGACTCCAAAGTCCGAAAGTAACCCCATCGTGTTGCCGAGCGAAATCACTC
>JAYTAK010000508.1:0-1674 GCA_043737515.1 Candidatus Kuenenia sp.
GGCATCGCCAGTCATGCCGGTGCTCATCCGGAAGACGGTGTCAACGCAGCCGTCGTCGCGTCGATCGCGATGGCGCAACTGCAGAAAACCGGCTGGCATGGACTTGTGCGTAAAGGGAAAAGTCGCGGTTCGAGTA
The DNA here is from genome assembly GCA_043737515.1 of Candidatus Kuenenia sp. GTDB lineage: Bacteria > Planctomycetota > Planctomycetia > Planctomycetales > Planctomycetaceae > SXXK01. The sequence continues at coordinate 137 of JAYTAK010000508.1, forward strand.
ATCTCGGTATCGTGCGTGGCGGCGATGCGACCAATGTTGTGATGCCGCTTGTGACACTTCAGGCGGAAGCTCGCAGCCACGACAGCAAATTCCGACAACAAATCGTCGCCGCTTGGCGCGATGCGTTTGAAACGGCAGTCAAAAGCGTATCGAATGCCGACGGTCAATGCGGAGTCTTGAAATTCGAAGAAGACGTCCGCTACGAAGCGTTTCGCATCGACGATCAAAGCGAATGCGTGCTGGTCGCAAAGTCGGCGTCTCAAGCCGTCGGTCTGAAACCCGTTCCCCAGATCTGCGACGGTGGCCTTGACGCGAACTGGATGGCCCTCCACGGCTACCCTGCCGTGACGATGGGCTGTGGCCAGCACGAAATCCACACGGTAAAAGAACGATTGTTCATCCCCGAGTATCTTGCTGCCTGCAAGGTGGGGCTGACCCTCGCGACGGGTTCAGATACTCCACGCGGTCATGAGTGAGAGAATTGGCGAGCGGCATGCGACAGCTTGCCGGTACAAAAAAAAGACGTACCGGAGGGCTCACGCCACTCCGCTCGCCGGAATCATTTCTGGCCGCGCGGAGTATAATTCACGGTCGGCATCGCTGGTTTCTCACTGCCATAGCTCGCTTTCCCGGAAGTGTTGCGAAGCGGTATGCTTCGTCTTTTTGCAACGGCGGGCCGTTCCGCCCAATACTGCGCTTCAATGCCCGGCTTGTCATGACAAAAACTGACTTCAAGGATCATCTCAACGAACTTCGCACTGTGATTGAAGCTGGGCTCGTGGACGAACTTGCCAACGTGAGTTGGCCGGCCAGTCTCAAGTCGGCAGTCGAATACAGTCTGATGGCGGGCGGAAAACGTTTGCGACCGGTGCTGGTCTTGTTGGCGAACGATGTGTGTGGCGGCAGACAGGAAGACGCGATTCCGGCGGCCTGTGCCATCGAAATGATTCACACTTATTCGCTCATCCATGACGATCTGCCGTCGATGGATGATGACGATTTTCGTCGCGGGCACTTGACGAGTCACAAAGTATTTGGCGAAGCACTTGCCATTCTGGCGGGTGACTGCCTGTTAACGCTGGCGTTTGAGATTATCGCGTCGGCAACAGATGCGTCCGGGGCAGTCGGTGGCCAACAGATCGCTGAGCAGACTCGAATTCTGGCCTCCGCTGCGGGCGGATCTGGCATGGTCGGGGGCCAAGTGCTGGATCTGGAGGCTGAACGCGGGGCGTTTGTGATCGCCGAAAATGCTGCACTCCAACCGGAGAACACGGGGAAATACGGTTGCAGTCCGGAGACGACTGCGGTTCAGAAGGGTGTGAATTCGGCGGATTCTGCCGGTGTTCAGGGTCAGACATCGGCCTCAAAATCTGATTCTGGTCAGAACGATTCCAACCGAACGGCGGAGACTCGCGTAGTAGAACTCAGCCGAATCCATAAAATGAAGACCGGGGCACTCATCGCAGGGGCTCTGGAACTGGGTGCGGCGACGGCAGCAGCAGATCAGGACAGCAGGAATCGCCTGCGACATTTTGGAC
>JAYTAK010000509.1:0-3999 GCA_043737515.1 Candidatus Kuenenia sp.
GGCTAGGCTTCCAGCCTGGCATCTATTGAAGAAAACGCCCTGTTTTTAAAAGCAATGACAAGCTGGAAGCTTATCCCACGATTAAAACGACAGTCCCCATGACGGGACGGACAGGCGTCGGCGATGAGTGAACCGGCGAGAGACGCACATCCGCGAACGAGCACCACGATAACAACGCCTGGACCCGTGAGCAAATACTTCAACCCGCATGTTCCGAAAATTCGGCAAGGTCCGAAGTGTCGTGCCGCCATTACGCCGGGTGCCTTTGGAATGGACGCAACTTCCGGAAGTCTGCATCGATAGGGCATTCGTGGTACGTTGAATGCGTCAGCGGGATTGCGAAGTATGAGTGCGACTCTCAGGCTGGAACCGGCGGTTCGGTCGGAAACAATCGAAGAAGCCCTCCTGGCATTGCAGAGCGGTGAGAACTGCGAACTGCCCGTGCTGCCGGAAGTGGCGGCACAGTTACTGAAACTGACCGGCGATGTCGATTGCAACATCGGTGACGTCGTGCCGCTGATTAAACGCGATCAGTCGCTGACCAGCCATCTGCTGCGCATCGCGAATTCGGTACGCTACAACACGGGAGTCACCGTTTCGTCCGTGCAACAGGCGGTGGCGAGACTGGGACTTCTGGCGGTGCGTGAGATCGTCGTCCTCATCTCCTGCAAGTGTCGTGTGTTCGATGTGCCGGAGTTTGAAGCGCATGTGCGCCAGTCCTTTCGGCATTCTCTGGCAACGGCCGCGTTCGCTCAGGAAATCGCCCGCGTGCGTCGCATGAACGTCGAAGAAGCGTTTCTGACCGGATTGCTGCACGACGTCGGTCGTCCCATCCTGTTTCAGGCGCTCGCTGATCGAAGACGAACGCATGGACTTGTCGCGACTGAAGCCAGTGTCCTGCTCGCCGCCGCTGAGTCCCGGATTTTGTTTGCCGCAAAACTGATTGTGCAATGGGAACTGTCGGAGCGCGTGGCCGAGGCTGTGCGGTATCAGTTGTCGCCGCAGGACGCTCCGGCGTGTGCGCTGCAGGCGGCGACCCTGAATCTGGCGATGGTTCTCGCGGACGACATTCTGAATCCAGACGCCACGCCGCGCGCAAACGATCCGCCGCATCCGATGCTGGAAGTTCTCAGCATCTATCCCGAACAGTTTGCGACGATTCAAAAAAACAGCAGCAAAATTCTGGAATGGGTAGATTCAACAACATGATTGCAGCCAGCAATAACTTTGACGTGGTGGTCATCGGCAGCGGTCCTGCCGGACAAAACGCGGCGATGGAAGCTGCCGAACGCGGTGCGCGCGTGCTGATTGTGGAACAGGAGCCGCAGGTCGGCGGAGCCTGCGTGCAGTACGGCACGATCCCCAGCAAAACACTGCGTGAAACGGCTTTGACGCTCACCGCCTTTCAGCGCCGCAGCGGCGATGTCTACAAAATCAGCCGCGATGCAGAACTCAGTATTTCCAGTCTGATGAAGCGCCTGAATGAAGTCGTCCATGCGCATCAGGAAACGACGCGGCGGTTTCTGGAACAGGCCAACGTCGAACGCGCCTATGGCCGTGCGGCATTTGTGTCGCCCAACGAAATCGCCATTTCCAGCGTTAAGGGAGGACGATCGCTGGTGACGGCAGAAAACGTCATCGTCGCCACAGGTTCCAGGCCGCGTAATCCGCCAAACGTCGCGGTGGACCACGAAAACATTCTCGACAGCGATTCCATTCTTTCGATGACCTACCTGCCGCGTTCGATCATCATTCTGGGTGGCGGTGTGATTGCGTGTGAGTACGCTTCGACCTTTGCCTCGCTGGGCGTTAAGGTGACGCTGCTTGATAAGGCATCGATGCCGCTGGGATTTCTTGATCCGGAATTCGTCGATTTCTTTGTGATGCAGTTGAAAGCCAACGGCGGCGAGTTTCGCGGGCACAGCGAAATCGAATCTGTCGATTGGGACGGCATCAGCTCAGTCAGAGCGACACTGAAGACCGGCGAACTGATCAAGGCTGACAAAGCGTTTGTGGCATTAGGCCGCGTCGCGAATCTTGACACGCTGGCGATCGATAAGGCCGGATTGCAGGCTTCCGATCGCGGCCTGCTGATCGTCAATGAATTCTGCCAGACGAATGTCCCGCACATCTACGCCGCCGGTGATACGATCGGTCCGCCAGCACTGGCCTCAGCGTCCATGGAACAGGGCCGGCGCGCCGCCTGTCATGCGTTGTCAGGAAAAATGCACACGGGACTCGGATCGCTGCCAGCCGGAATCTATACGATCCCCGAGATCGCGACTGTCGGTCTGACCGAGCATCAGGCGATTGAAAAGGTCGGCAGCCCGATGGTGGCTCGAGTCCACTTCAATCAGATCGCACGAGCCCACATCATGGCGTCCACGTCGGGGCTGTTGAAACTCGTCGCGGATGAACGCGGCGACAAGTTACTGGGCGTGCAGGTTGCCGGCGACGGTGCTACGGAACTGGTGCATCTTGGGCAGATGGCGATTATCGGCAGGATGTCCGTTGACACGTTCGCCAACGCCACGTTCAATTTTCCGACAATGGCCGAAGCCTACCGCATCGCTGCGCTGGAGATTATCCACGCACGTGACTGGAAAGCTGACTCGAGTGACGCCGACTGCCGCCATGTGTCCAGACTGCAGCCTGGTTCGAATGTATGATGAGCTGCCACAGCTCGTTTAACCGCGTGCCCAGCGGGCCGCGTTTGTTCTATCTGAAATCTGAGATTTGAAATACGAAATTTGAAATACGAAGCGCGGGGCGTTGCCCACGCGGTTAAACGGATGTGCCAGCGTCAACTGCGCGCGGAGTATGTCCAGACTCCTATCGCCACTGTTTCATTTTGTTCAGATTATTGATCCCAAAAGCGCATAGAATCCCGAACAGGATCATCATCCCTTTCGGGTCTGGCTGTTGATTTGCAAGAATTGTCGCATGTGGTTCCGGGAGCCAGGTAAACAAACTGTATGGGATAAACGGAACACGCAGATCGCTGTTCAGACACCAGGCACCGCGCACCGCGAGGAGGGCGGATGAAACGACTGAAATCTGCAGGACGATTTCCTTGATGTTCCTCCGTCGTGGCCCGTAAATCTCGAACAGGTTCTCCGTGATGTTGCCGCCGTCGAGCGGCAGACAGGGCACGAAGTTCACCAGATTTCCGAAGATCCCGAAGAACAACATCATGTGTACGGCGTAGACTTTCGGAGAATGGTAGTCTCGCAGAAAATCCAGCGGATCCTGAACGGTGATCAGAAATACGACATAGACAATCGCTGCCAGTGCGAGTCCAGCCAATGGTCCGGCTGCTGAGATCCGGAGGTTTTTCCAGGGTGACATGCGTGTCGTTGTGGCGAGACCGAACAGAAACACGAGAACAATCTCGGACGGATACCCATAGCGTCTCGCCATCAGAGCGTGTCCCAGTTCGTGGACCAGCACCGACACAAAGACGCACACGATTCCGATCAGTGTCAGCGAGATATTTTCTCCTTGCCAGGTGACCATCGCGGATGACAGCCAGAACAGCGGATGAACACGGACCGGCACATCGAACACACGAAATCGCAGATCAAATTCGGTTTCGTTGCCAACACCAATCATAAGCAAATCCTTTGGCGGTCAGAGTGCGTCACAGAATCTTCGTCGATTCCCGGTGCGTATCCAGTTTTTGCCAAACCGTCGCGAAAATCCCTGAAAACTGAACTCTGTGGTCGCTGAGTGTCTCACAAGATACAGTGTTGAGCCACAAAGTCGAATCCTGCCACGCGACTCCATTCATTTTCGCATTCGTGTCTGGATCGGGATCATGACCTGGTCATCCGTCGTTCAAGGGAATCTGTGCGTTGGGAAGTCTGTTTCGAATCATTCTGGAACTGCCAATCCTGCGTGGAGTGCTGAAGCCCTTCACGCGTCTGATTGTGGGTTTGATCGCCATCCCGATTTTTCGCTTTATCCTGAGGCGTGTGTTTCGCCTGCACACGCTGGACA
>JAYTAK010000510.1:0-3998 GCA_043737515.1 Candidatus Kuenenia sp.
GGCACCGATTCGTCCATGGTGGAACTGGAGTCCTGATCCGCCGGAAATCGTCGTCGAAGGGGATGCTGAGATCGGCGAAGACGGCACGTTCCTTGTTGAGATCGACACGGCCGCCGCTCTGGCCAGTCACAGTGACAGCGATCACAACTACAACATCACAGCAGAAGTCGTCGATAAGTCGCGCCGCACGATCATCGGCAACGGCAGCGTGCTGGTGGCTCGTGATCCGTTCAAAGTCTTTACGTGGACCGATCGAGGCCACTATCAAACGGGTGACACGGTCAACGTGGGATTTCAGGCTCGCACTCCTGACGACAAGCCCGTCAAAGGAAGCGGCAAGGCGACTTTGTTCTCGGTGAAGTACGAAGGCGACAAACCGGTTGAGCAGGATGTGCAGTCGTGGGATGTCACGACGAATGACGACGGCTCGGGGACTTTGAAGATGACGGTCCCGGTTGCGGGCCAGTTCCGCATCAGCGTCAAGATCGCCGATAGCGAAGGCCACGAAATGGAAGGCGGTTACGTGCTGTTCGTCAGAGGCCCGGCTGACAACGGCGGCGGGTATCGTTTCAACGATCTGGAGCTGATCACCGAGAAGCAGGAATATCAGCCGGGCGAAAAGGTTCAATTGCAGATCAACACGAACAAGCCGGACAGCACAGTCCTGCTGTTCGTGCGCCCGATGAACGGCCTGTGTTCAAAGCCGATCGTGCTTCGCATGAAGGGCAAGAGCACAGTACATGAGATCTCGATCGAACGCCCGGATATGCCGAACATCTTTGTCGAAGCGGTGACAATTGCCGACGGTAAAATTCACAGCGAGATGCGTGAGATCGTGGTTCCGCCGGAGCAGCGAATTGCGAATGTCGAAGTGCTGCCGTCGGCCAGCAAGTATCGTCCTGGCGAAGAAGCGACGGTGAAGCTGAAGCTGACCGACCTGAATGGGAAACCGTTCGTCGGCAACACAGTTCTGTCGGTGTATGATGCGAGTCTGGAGTACATCGCGGCAAGCAGCATCCCTGAAATCCGCAGCTTCTTCTGGAACGTCCGTCGCCAGCATCATGCGAGTATTTACTCGACGCTGCAACGCGGCTCCGGGCCGGTGTATCGGGATAATGAGATCACGATGCAGTTGCTGTTCGGGAACGATCCGTCGATGGGCGGCGGCGGTGGAATGATGGGCGGCGGATTTGGCCCTGGTGGCATGATGTTCAAGGGCCGCATGATGGAAGCAGAAGGCATGATGGCCGCACCGGCGATGGCGATGGATGCGGCTGCTGGGCCGATGGCGTTGAATGCGGTGGAAGGTGACGTCTTTAGCGTTGATCCTCCAGGCACCGAAGTTGCCCCGACTCTTCGCTCCAACTTTGCCGACACGGCGTACTGGGTGGCATCATCAACGGCCGACGAAAGCGGCATCGTCGAAGTGAAGTTCAAGGTCCCCGATAACCTGACTACCTGGAAAATTAAAGCCTGGACGATGGGCGATGGCACGCGAGTCGGCTCGGGCACATCCGACATCATCAGCAGCAAGGACCTGATCATCCGGCCTCAAACGCCGCGATTCTTCACCGAACGCGATCAGATCGTGCTGTCTGCTGTGGTCCACAACTATCTGGCCAGCGAAAAATCCGTCAAAGTCGTCATCGAAAACGAAGGCGGACATTTGAAACTGCTCGATGAGGCCACTCAGTCGGTCACCATCGCCGCCAACGGCGAGGCTCGAATCAACTGGACGGTTGATGTCGTTGCCTCGGGTCTCACCACCATTCGCATGAAGGCATTGACCGACGAAGAATCCGACGCTGTCGAAATCAAGGTGCCCGTGCAGGTGCATGGCATGTTGAAAACGGAGAGCTTCACAGGCGTCATTCGCCCTAATGGCGAGAAGGCTCTGGTCGAAGTGCGAGTCCCCGAAGAGCGCATTCCGGCTCAGTCACGTCTTGAAATTCGCTACAGTCCAAGTCTGGCCGGAGCGATGATCGACACGCTGCCGTACCTGCTGGAGTATCCCTACGGCTGCACCGAACAGACTCTCAACCGCTTCCTGCCCGCCGTGCTGACTCAACGCACGCTGCAGAAAATGGGAGTCAACCTGGCCGACGTGAAGAAACAGCGAACCAATCTGGACGCTCAGCAGACCTATCGCGGCAAGTACCCCGCTCACTGGGGCGAAAAGCCGGGCGATCAGACACGCGACATCGTGGAACTGCCCGCCGGATTCGGCCAGGGCAGCAGCACGCTCGCCAAATGGATTCAGGAGCACATCGACGAAGACACGAAACTCATGAAGGGCCGCTCGAAGGACTTCAATCCGGTCTTCGACGATGTCGAAATGAATCGCATCATTGCCGAAGGAGTGAAGGCGCTCACCGAGATGCAGCTCACCGACGGTGGCTGGGGCTGGTTCTCCGGCTACGGCGAACATTCGACGCCGCATCTCACGGCTCAGGTGGTGCATGGCCTGACGGTGGCACAGCAGAACGACGTGCCGATCCTGCCCGACGTGATCCAGCGAGGTGTCGAATGGCTGAAGGGCTATCAGGCCAACGAACTGACGAAGCTTCGCGAAGGCGACAAGCATCGTGAGAATCCAAAGTACGATGGCAAGGCCGACTACAAGATGCAGGCCGACAACATGGACGCCTTTGTGGCCATGGTTCTGTCTGAACACGATGCCAACGATCCAGCGATGACTGATTATCTGTATCGTGATCGCGGCGATCTGTCGGTCTACGGCCTGTCACTCACGGGGCTCGTGTTGCACAAGCAGCAGGACGCCCCTCGCCGCGACATGGTCATCCGCAACATCGAGCAATTCCTCGAACAGGATGAAGAAAACCAGACCGCCTGGCTGCGGCTTCCTGAAGCAAGCTGGTGGTACTGGTACGGCAGCGACAACGAGGCAATGGCCGTCTACCTGAAGCTGCTCGTCGCCGTTCGGCCGAACGACGAAATCGCATCACGGCTCGTCAAGTACCTGCTGAACAACCGTAAACACGGCACGTACTGGAACAGCACTCGCGACACCGCGATGGTTGTCGAATCGATGGCCGACTACATCAAAGCCACCGGTGAAGATCAGCCTGACATGACTGTGGAAATCCTGATTGATGGCGAAGTCCAGAAGACCGTCAAAATCAACGGCGAAAACCTCTTCAGCTTCGACAACGTGTTGTTGCTTCAGGGCGACGCCGTGACGTCCGGCAACCACAAGATCGAAGTCCGCCGCACAGGCAAAGGCCCGGTTTACTTCAGTGCGTACCTGACGAACTTCACGAAGGAAGACCAGATCACGGCGGCCGGTCTGGAAGTCAAAGTCGCTCGAAAGTTTTACCGACTTGAACGCGATGACAAGCAAGTCAGCGTGCAGGGGGATCGAGGCCAGGTCGTGACTCAGCAGGTGGCGAAGTACAAACGCATTCCTCTGGAGGATCTGCGTTCCGTCACCAGCGGCGACCTGATCGAAGTGGAAATGATCATCGACAGCAAGAATGACTACGAGTACCTGCTGCTCGAAGACCACAAGCCCAGCGGTTTTGAACCCGACGACCAGCGCAGCGGCTACGTCTGGGAGGGCCTGCGAGCCTACCGCGAACTCCGCGACGATCGAGTCAGCTTCTTCCTTCAGGAACTCGCCCGCGGCCAGCACAGCATCAACTACCGCCTGCGAGCCGAAACGCCCGGCAAAGTCTCCGCCCTGCCCGCCACCATCGAAGGCATGTACTCGCCTGAACTGGTCGGCAACAGCGATGAGTTCAAGCTGAGGGTGGTTGATCGGGAGTGATGTCGCTACATGGAAAAGCCCGCCACCTTCAAAAGGCCGGGCTTTTTCACTCAGGTAAATCAACCACAAGAAAACTTCTCGTTACTTTTCCGGAGCGAAGTTAATATGGCGAAGTTCTCTCACGGCATTATCCAACCATGAAGTCACAAGAACAGCAAGATGTCCATGCCAACACTCGAACCAGTGACCGTTCCGCTTCAGCCCGACGCTT